>LVWL01000005.1 GCA_002092835.1 Campylobacter concisus
ATTCAAATCATTTAAAAAGATGTGCGATAGATCTACATATATTTAAAAATAACGTCTGGTTACAATCAAAACCAGAATTGCAAGAAATTGGCAATTACTGGGAAAGCCTAAGCGGTTCTAATCGTTGGGGCGGTAATTTTAAAAGCTTTATTGATGTTCCCCATTTTGAAAGAAACTGTTAAATTCTCTTGACTTCTATCTTAAAATCTTGGCTTCGCTTATCGCTTAGCTCAAATTTTAGAGCCGAAATTACTCGTTCATGAAATTTTAAAATTTACTTGATACTTGCCCAATAATAAAACGCATGCGGCACGATAGTGCTATCGCATGCACTTTGAACGTGCGAGGGGATTGGAGGATTTAAAAAGGGGGATAAGGGGACGGCTTCGTAATTCAAGTCCCCTTGTCTCCCTTTTTGGTAAATTTATATCGCAAAGCAAATTTTAAAATCTTACTCACTCGCCTTAGCGGACTACTAAATTTAAGCCTCGTAGCCACTCGCCACTAAATTTAGAGTCGTGATATGCTCGCTCATAAATTTTAAAATTTGCCTGATGATAAAGCACATTTAGCGTGCTGCTTGTTTTATGACAGCATAAATTCAAAATTTAGACGCTATATCTTAAATTTACCCCTACGCCTTATAATTTATATTTCTCTCAAATTCTCTCAAACGTTTATTTACAGATCTTAGCTCTGTTATCGTCGTCCAGTTATCTATAAAGACGCTAAAACTCTCTCTAACTTGAGAAAAAGCGTTGCTAGCTGTATAAGCACACCAAGCGTTATAACGCCGCTAAATAGGCCATTTCCCATGATGACATAAGGCACGATGACAAGAATTTGTGAAAATGAGATGAGCCAAAGGTTAAAGTAGCCGTAGTGCAAAAATAGTTTGTAATAATTTAACTTTACGCCCGTAAAAAGCTCTATCATGACGTTTGGCTGGCAAAATTTAGACTTATCATCTTCGCCGTAAACTAGCTCTTTTCTAAATGCTGCTTCTGCTTTTTGGTTGTTATACTCGATATGTGGGAGTTTAATGCCCACAAACCACGAAATAATTAAACCACCGATACTAATTATTAAAGCAATATAAACAAGCGAGCCTTCGATATCTTTGATGTAAGGCAAGCTCACGCTCTTACTTAGCTCCCAAAGTACAGGAATGAAAGCGATAAGTGTCATAATCGCCCTTAAAACCTGCACGCCAAGACTTTCCATTATCTTTGCAAAGCGGTAAACATCCTCTTGAATACGCTGCGAGCTACCCTCGATATCACTTTCACAGTTTTGCCAAAATTTTAGATATCTAAATGTCATCGCCTCTCTCCAGCGAAAGACCCAGTGGCTAGCAAAAAACGAGATAACAGTGTAAGTCACGACATAAGGCATAGCGATTTTTATAAAGTTAAAAATTTCTCGCCAAAACTCACTTACATCATGATCTTTTGAGTTTTGCACGATGTCGTAGAAATTTTTATACCACTCGTTTATACGGACATTTAGGTGTGTTTGATAAACAAGAAGCAAGATAATAAATATCGCTCCGCCATAAGCCCAGAGTGCCCATTTTTTATCTTTAAAAAATGATGAAAACATAAAGTGCCTTTTGTAAATTTTGGCGAATTATAGCAAGCAATATTAAGCATTTATATAAAATTTAAATGTGAGCTATATCATTTTGCAAATTTTATGTAAAGGAAAATGATGAAGAAATTAGCATTTTTGGCTCTTGGCTTTTTTGCAACATTTGCGTTCGCGGCTGATATGAAGGTCTATAAAAGCCCAACTTGTGGATGTTGTACTAGTTGGGGTGAGGCGATGCAAAAGGCTGGATTTAGCGAAGAGGTCATAAAAGTAGATGATATAGCTAAAGTTAAGAAAGAATTTAATGTGCCGCTAGAGCTTTCAAGCTGCCATACGGCAATCATCGATGGATATATCATAGAAGGTCACGTTCCAGCTGATGAGGTAAAGCACCTACTAGAGCTCAAGCCAAAAGACGTAGTTGGTATCGCAGTACCTGGCATGCCGATGGAGAGCCAAGGTATGGAGCAAGGCAGTAAAGCCGAGCAATACGATGTTATTTTATTTAAAAAAGATGGCTCGCAAGAAATTTTTGCCACTTATATTGGCACAAAAAAACTAAGATAACTTCAAAAATTTTTAAATTTAGCTCATTTTTTGGCGAGCTAAATTTAAAAAGAAATTCCCTTACTTACGGCTATGATACAAAGTAAAAATGTTAGCGGAACGTAGATAAATTTGCCTACAAAATACCAGAAATTACCATAAGATTTATTTGCTCCAGAGTTTATCTCGTCTAAAATTTCTTCTTTTTTAATAATCCAAAACCAAGAAATAGCACCGATTACCGCGCCGATTGGAATAATATAGATCGACACAAAGTCCATCCAAGGTCCCCAACTGCTAATAGGCTCCATAAATGCTCCTATGCCAAAGCAAACTGCACAAAGTAGCGTGAGTGTCCAAAATCTACTAAGAAACGGAAATTTATGCATTAGTGACTCGGCGACTACTTCAAACATGTTTTGAAGCGAGGTGATGCCACCAAAGATAACAGCTGTAAATAAAATAATGGCAAAAATTTGTCCACCGATCATATTTTGTAAAATTTTTGGAAGCGTTACAAAAAGTAGCTTTGGACCTTCGGCTGGATCCATAGCATAGGCAAAGACCGCTGGGATCATAACAAGAGCGGCCACAAGAGCTGCGATAGTATCAAAAAAAGCCGTAGTTTTAGCACTTTCAACGATATCTTCATCTTTTGAAAGGTAAGCCCCATAAACTATCATGCCAGATCCTGTGATAGAGAGCGAGAAAAAGGCTTGGCCCATCGCAGAAACCCATACCATCGGGTCCGCAAGCTTACTAAAGTCAGGAATAAAAAGGAATTTATATCCATCAAATGCATTTGGTAGCATCGCGACATTTATAGCCAAAATGCTAAACAATACGAAAAACAGTGGCATCATTATTTGATTTGTTTTTTCGATACTTTTTGCCCCAAAAAATAGTGTAAGAAGCGTGCCAACAACGATGATAAAATGATAAGGCAAGACTGAGTAATCTTGAAGTGCAAATGAGTTAAACCAAACGTTCGTATCAACGCTCATAAATGAGCCAGTAAGCGCCTGAGTAAGGGCTTTTAGCACGTAAGCGATGATGACTGCGTAGCCAATAGCTATGCAAAGTGAGCCAGCAAGTGGAAGCCAGCCAATAATACTGCCAAATACGCCTAAATTTCTACTTTGCCAAGCATATTTATATGATCCAAGCGTACCAGTTTTTGCACGTCTACCGATCGCATACTCCGCACTTAGACCAACATATGAAAAAAGAGCTATGAAAAAAACATAGATGAGTAAAAACGCTGCACCGCCATTTGTGCCAAGTTTATAAGGAAAGCCCCAGACATTCGCCATGCCAACTGCTGATCCAACACAGGCCAATATAAATGCCCAACGCGATGAAAAATTCTTTTTGCTCATTGTAAAATCCATAAATTTAGTGATGAAAATAATGTTATCAAAATATGATTTAAGAACTTTTTATAAATCTTAAATTTAAGAAATGTTGTTACTTTTGGGCGTGGATAATTTGACCGCTAAATATAAATTCGCTATAATCAGGCAAAAATTTTTAACTCTTAAGGATCATAATTGAACCCCAGTAGCGATAATTCGCTTTTAATGGTAATACTTGCCATTGTATTCATTTTACTAAATGCCTTTTTTGTTTTATCAGAATTTTCTCTTGTTAAAGTTCGTAAGTCTAGACTTGAAGAGCTTATCAAGGAGAAAAAGCCAAATGCTCAGCTTGCTTTTGAGATGTCAAACAAGCTTGATACCTATCTTAGTGCCACTCAGCTTGGCATCACACTAAGCTCACTTGCTCTTGGTTGGATCGGTGAGCCAGCGGTTGCAAGACTTATAGAAGCTCCGCTTAAAAATTTTTTCAACTTTAGCGATATCTTAGTTCATACCGTTGGTTTTGCGATCGCATTTACGCTTATTACGCTACTTCACGTTGTAATGGGTGAGCTTGTGCCAAAGTCAGTTGCTATTGCAAAGGCTGAGACTTCAGTACTAAAAATCGCTCGTCCACTTCACTTTTTCTGGGTGCTATTTTCGCCTGTAATTAAGCTTTTTGATATTTTAGCGACCATTGGACTTAAAATTTTAGGTATCCAGCCAGCTAAAGAAAATGAACTAGCTCACTCTGAAGAAGAGATAAAAATCATCGTTGGCGAGAGCTTAAAGGGCGGTGTGCTTGATAGCTTTGAGACTGAGCTTATCAAAAATGCAGTTGATTTTAGTGACACGGTCGCAAAGGAGGTTATGACGCCAAGACGCGACATGATCTGTATAAATAAGCAAAAGAGCTTTGAAGAGAATTTACAAGTCGTATTTGAGTCAAAATATACTCGTTACCCTTATATAGACGGCTCAAAAGATATTATTTTGGGCATGATACACATTAGAGATATTTTGCAGCTCCACTTTAGCAAAGATAAAGAGAATAGTTTTGACTCAATTGTTCGTAAATTTGTCATCGTGCCTGAGAGCCTTTCTATTTCAAAAGTGCTTGTAATGATGAATAAAGAGCAAATTTCAGCGGCACTCGTAGTCGATGAGTATGGCGGCACAGCCGGACTTCTTACGATGGAAGATATAATGGAAGAGGTTCTTGGTGATTTTAATGACGAGCACGATGAAGTCGATCAACACTATAAAAAGATAAATGACAATATTTATGAATTTCAAGGTAGATATGATCTAGAGAGTGTTGAAGAGGTTCTTGGTATAAGCTTCGATGAAGAGACAGATCAAGTTACAATCGGTGGATATGTCTTCAACTTAATCGGTCGTTTGCCAGTAGTTGGGGACAAGATCGAGGATGAAAACTGCTACTACGAAGTAAGAAAGATGGATGGAGCTAGTATCTCACGAGTCAAAGTTAGAAAAAAGATAAAAAATGAAGAGGATAGCATTCAATCTTAAATTTATGTATTTATGGCTTAAATAAGCCATGTTATGTAAATTTCTATCAATATTGTGATGCTCTAGACTCAATTTCGCCACCACTTATTTCATTAAATTTGTTTTAGATAAGTCTTCTAGTTGTAGTCAAACAAAATAAACTCATATAAATTTTTTCGAGTAGATATCCAGTATGAAAATTTAATCTTAAATTTTAAATATAGTTAATATAATTAAAAATTGTTTTTTACGAGGAGTAAAGATGAGAATAATAAATGTAAAAGATATAAGAGAAGTCGTTGCTAAGCTTTGCAAACAGGCCTGTTATGTCGTGACGCCAGATTTAAAGGCTGCTTTTACAAAGGCTCAAAGTAACGAAAGTTCGTCACTAGGCAAAGACATTTTGGGCAAAATTTTACAAAATGCTAAGCTAGCAGAAGAGGGTGTTGCGCTATTTGCCAAGATACTGGCATGACTGTTGTCTTTGTCGAGATCGGTCAGGACGTGCATATCGAGGGCGGATATATCGAAGATGCGATCAACGAAGGCGTTGCGAAGGGCTACACTGAGGGCTATCTTAGAAAATCAGTCGTAGCTGAGCCACTTTTTGAGAGAAAAAACACCACAAACAACACTCCAGCAGTCATCCACACTAGGATCATCCCAGGCGATAAGCTAAAGATAAAAGTCGCTCCAAAGGGTTTTGGCAGTGAGAACAAATCAATACTAAAAATGCTTGTGCCAGCTGATGGCATAGAGGGCGTTAAAAAGGTATTTTTAGAGGCTGTAAAATATGCTGGACCAAACGCTTGCCCTCCAATGACAATAGGCGTTGGCATAGGCGGCACTATGGATAAAGCAGCGCTTCTAGCTAAGCAAGCTGCAGTTCGTCCAGTAGATAGCAAAAATGCCGATGCAAGATATGCAAAACTTGAAGATGAGCTTCTTGAGCTTGCTAGCAAAACTGGCGTCGGACCTCAAGGGCTTGGTGGCGATACAACTGCCATAAAAGTAAATGTCGAGTGGTATCCAACTCACATCGCAGGCCTACCAGTAGCCATAAATATCAACTGCCACGCTGCACGCCACGCAGACGCCGAGCTTTAAGGAGATAACATGTCAGAAGTAAAAAGAATAACAGCACCATTTGATAAAGAGGTGGTAAAAAGCCTAAAAGCAGGCGACAATGTCCTAATATCAGGCACTATCATCGCTGCTCGTGACGCCGCTCACAAGGCGCTAACAGAGGCTTTAGCACGTGGCGAGAAGCTACCAGTTGAGCTAAAGGGCGAGACTATCTACTACGTCGGACCAACACCAGCTAAACCAAACCAAGCTATCGGCGCAGCAGGCCCAACAACAAGCGGTAGAATGGACAAATACACGCCAACTATGATAAACGAAGTTGGCATAAATGGCATGATCGGTAAGGGATATCGCAATGATGCAGTGGTTGATGCGATGAAAAAATCATGCTGTGTTTATATGGTCGCTATCGGCGGTATCGGAGCGGTCATTAGCCAAAGTATCAAAAAATATGAAGTACTAGCCTATCCAGAGCTAGGACCAGAGGCAGTCGCAAGGCTCACAGTGGAGGACTTCCCAGCGATAGTCGCTATCGACTGCGAGGCAATAACTTCTACGAAGTCGGCCAAGCACCTTACAAAAAGATATAAATTTATCCCGCTAGCAAGCTAGCTAGCGGAATTTAATAATATCCAAGACACATCGTTTCGGTTAATTTTATGCGTTTTTCAAATGGTGCAGGTGAGAAAAATTTGCACTTTTCAATGTAAATTCTATAAGAATAGCTAAGATTAAAATCATCATAAAATTTCTTCAAGTCTATAAATTTGATGCCACAAATCTCATGAAATTTAAAGAGCTCGTAGATCTTAGAGCCATTTTTTGCTACAAGATGAGAAGGAGCAAGTGAGGTAAAGGAGCAAAATACGCCTGTTGGAATAAGTCCATTTAAAGGTGTGCAGGCTTTTATAATGTTTTGAAATTTGGCTGGAACGCTATTTTTTCTAAGAAAGACTATTCTTGAGTTTTCAAATTTAGCACTTATGACGTTTTTCCAAAAAAGATAAGCATTTGATGAGATGCCAGCATTTTTAGCTAACTCAGCACCGAGTATATAATCATCTAAAAACTCATTTGGTGCGAGTATATTTTGCATCTTCATCCTTTTGAAATTTTGCCCATTATAGCTTTTAGAGACTAAAAATTTAGAAAATTTATAGTAGGATTTTAAAAAAATTTCAAAAGGAGAAAATATGAAAAAACAAATCTCAACAAAAAATGCTCCACAAGCGATCGGACCATATTCTCAAGCTATTAGCTCAAATGGATTTTTATTTATCTCAGGTCAGCTTGGTGTCACACCAGCGTGTGAGTTTGCAAGTAGTAGCGTAGAAGCTCAAGCTGAGCAATCTCTTGAAAATTTAAAAAATATCTTGGCTGAAGCAGGACTTAATTTTGATAATGTCATAAAGACTACAATATTTCTAGCAGATATGGGAGATTTTGCTAAAGTAAATACTGTGTATGCTAAATTTTTTAAAGAGCCTTATCCTGCCAGAAGTACAGTAGCTGTTAAGACCTTGCCAAAAGACGCACTTGTGGAAATAGAGCTTATCGCGGCTTATTAATAGATATTGTGTAAAAGTTCACATAATTTAATGCTTAATTATAATGGAGAGCAGAAACTCTCCAAATTTATACTTCAAAAACTAAACCCTTAAACCTATAATAAAAATACATACTTTAAAAT
>LVWL01000006.1 GCA_002092835.1 Campylobacter concisus
TTAATATTTTGTGATTTTAAATTAATACCCATGCGTGCAGTATATCCTAAGTTCGACCTAATTGCTAACTAAATTCATTTTAAAAAGGATAAAAGCTTTGAAACGAGCATAAGTGCAAGCACTACAAAACAAACACTAAACCCAAGTAGCGTGCAATCAGCCATCGACATAAATTTAGATGAAGGCACAAGATACCAGCCGTCCGCATAAAGATCAACTATGCTCTTTTGCAAATCACTTAGCACCACGCCATCAGGCACCATAGGGCTGTCATATCCGCAGTCTCCTGTTGGCATAAACCAGTCAGGCGCCCACTTCTCAAGCGGCAAACCAAATGGATAGTGTGGCTCAGTCGAGCAACCCTGCACACCAAAAGGATCATCACCATGAACTGCATCGTGAATTTTAGCTAGCTTTACACTATACATTATGCCCTGTACCGCTCCCCAAAAGGCGAAGACATAGCCAATTAGAGCAAATAGTAAATTTTTAGGATTTATCATAGCGATCACGCCGCCAAGCGCCATACATAAAAATGCAAAACGTATATAGACGCACTGCTCGCAAGGAGGCATATAAGCGTAGTTTTGAAAGAGCGAGTGCGCAATAACGACAAGTGCAACGCTTACAAAGACTAAGATCGCCCAAGAGATGCGTGAGTCTTGAAATTTAGCCATTTTTTTAAAAAAGCTCATGTGACGCCTTATTTTTTAAGAAGCTCTTCGATGAGTGCTGCCATGCCGTCAAGCGAGCTAATTGATTTTGTCATGATGAGATATTTGCCATTTACGACAAATGCTGGCACGCCTTGAATTTTAGCCACGTCATAGCTCTCATCCCACTTTTTAAGTAGCTCAGTCACTTTTGGATTAGCTAGCTCTTTTTCATAATCAGCCTTACTAACGCCAGCAGCCTCAAGTCCAGTCTTTAAAAAACCCTCAGCGTCTTTGCCATCGCTCCAGCGCTCTTTTTTGTCGTGATAAGCCTTATAGTAGGCAAATTTAGCCTTTTTAAATAGCGAATTTTCATCAAACAAGCTCACTCCCTTTGCCTCGTCCATAACGATAAGCACGGCAAAAACCTTGCTCGCAACCTCGCCATAATCGCCCTTTGTCTTTAGGTGAAATGGTTCGTATTTTAGTCCAGGAATTTTCTCAACTACCTTTGGAGTGACGCTCTTGTCGTACTTGTAGCAAAATGGGCAAGCGTAGCTAAAAATTTTAACTAGCGTATTTTGTCCCGCGCTTAGTGGCTTTTCAAGCTTGACATAGTCCTCACCCTCGCTAAATGCACTAGCACTGATCGCTCCAGCAACTGCAACGGCAAAGATAGCCTTACTAAATTTAGATAGAAAACTCATGATAATCTCCTTTAGATGATTTATTTTGAGTTATTCTACAACCAAGCTCAACCGCAAATTTAACGCTAGAATAAATTTTGGCTGAAATTTTCAAGATATCGCATTGATTAAAAATTTAATTTTTACTAGAACTTATCTCATTTATTGCTGATAATGCGTTTAAAGCACTTGGATAGCCTATAAATGGTATAAGAGTTGTAACAACGCTTATTAGCTTAGCTCTATCGTTACCGATACCAAAATTTGCGGCAATGTGTCCTAAAAGCTGTGGCTTTGCAAAGCCAAGAGTCGTGATATAGACAAATGTCAAAAGCTCCCTAAGCTCTAAACTAAGCCCATCTCTTGCATAAAAATCGCCAAAGCAGTTTTGCGATAAAAACTCCATTATATGTTTTTGATCATTTGGCATTGATGCGATAAATTTATCAACCGCTGGGAAAAGTTTTCTTTGTATCTCAAGGCCTCGCTCACCTCTGCCCTCTCTTGATTTTTTAGGCATATTTTCGAGCTCTATATAGCGCTCATTAAAAATTTCATCAGCTAAAAATATACAATCTTCTACCTTGCCAAGCCCAGCATAAGGCACTGCTTGATATAAAATTTCTCTTATCTCTTTTGCTGATATGCCTACATTTAAAGCAGCTCTAACGAAGCTTTTAAATGAGCTTTTTGCGCCTCCACTCACGCAAAGAGAGGCGACGATAACCAAAAGCCTTGTTTGTTCGTCGATGTTTATCTTATCGCCGATATCACCTAAAAAATTTAAATAATCCTCTAAAAAGCTAGCATTGCTCTCTTCAAGCTCACTTTTTGAGTCAAACCAATTTTCATAAATTTTCTTTGCATTGTAAGTTAGTGTCATAAGTTTTGCTCCATTGTTTGGGGCTGATTATAAGTGCTAAAGCGTAAATGCTAGCTTAAGACCCAAAAAAGGCAAAAATTTTTAATATAAATTTAGATTTTAAGCCATTATAAAGTTTATCGTGATTTTTATGTTATAAGGTTTTATTACAATTACTAAGGACGCAATATTTTTTTATTACTCCTTTTAACTATTTTAAGCCTTGGGCATTCCAAGGCTTTTTCTAAATTTTATAAGCTTTATGAGTAGAGTTTATAAAATTTATCCAAAGGAGATGTTATGAAAAAGACTTTGAGTTGTGTTGCGCTAGCTTCTGTGCTTTGCTCAAGCGCTTTTGCAATAGGCGGCCCAAGCGGGGCTAAACTAGACTACGCTATAACTGGGCAAATCGGCGAAGTAGTAGTAAATCCTTACGACACTGCCCCACTTACCGCAGTTATCAAAAATGGTGGCTACACACTAAGCAACGCCAAAGTAACCATCGTGCCAAAACAAGGCGGTCAAGTAATAAGCTATAAAGTGGCTGACAAGCATCTTCGCACACATGGCGGCATCCCAGTTTTTGGCATGTATCCTGACTATCAAACACCGTTGAAGTCGAGTACGACAAGAGCTACAAGGGCAAGACTGAGCATATAAAAGAGAGCTATAAAATTTACGCTCCAGCTATCTACCTAGAGAGTGCTGGCACGCCAAATCAAAAGGGCGCGCTATTTGACAAGATCGAGGTTACTAAGCCTGCGAGTGCTAAATTTGCAAACCGCCTCTACTACGTAAATAACTTCGTAAATAAAACAGGCAAGGGCACAAAAGTAGTTTGGAACAACCCAGCTGGCGGTGCGATCGAATGGAACTACAGCCCAAATAACTTCATCCTTGATACAAAAGGCGAGGTTAGATGGTACCTTGAGCCAAGCAAAATTTACGATCTAAAACAGCCATTTCACGCTGGCGTTATGATGGGCTTTAAGCAAAATGACGACGGCGCTATGACTTGGGGATATGGTCAAAGATACGCAAAATACGACATCATGGGTAGAGAAATTTTTAACCGCGAGCTACCAGCTAGCTACAACGACTTCTCTCACTCAATGGACGTAGCACAAAATGGACACTACTTCTTGCGCGTGGCAAATGCTGACTACAAAAGAGCTGACGGTAAAAACGTAAGAACAGTACGCGACGTGATCGTTGAGCTTGACAGAGATGGCAACGTAGTTGATGACTTTAGACTATATGAAATCCTAGATCCTTACCGCGATATCGTGCTAAAAACGCTTGATCAAGGCGCAGTTTGCTTAAATATTGATGCTAAAAAAGCAGGCCACACTGCAAGCTCTGATGAGCTTCAGTCTATGGATACTCACGATAAGTGGGGCGATATCGTTGGCGCAGGCCCCGGACGTAACTGGGCTCACGTAAATAGCGTAGACTACGACCCAAGTGACGATAGCATCATAATCTCAAGTCGCCACCAAGATGCAGTCATTAAAATCGGCCGTGATAAACAAGTAAAATGGATCATGGGTGCTCATAAAGGCTGGAGTGATAAATTTAAAGATAAACTCCTTCAACCAGTCGACGCCAAAGGCAGTAAAATCGTCTGCGAAGATGAGTACTCAAAATGCCCAGGATACGAGAGTGACAAAGGTGGCTTTGACTGGCAATGGACGCAACACACTGCATTTAGGATAGATAGCAAGTCTAAAAAAGGCGAAATTTATCTAAGCGTCTTTGACAACGGTGACACAAGGGGCATGGAGCAACCAGCCATCGCTGGCATGAAGTACTCTCGTGCCGTTGTTTATAAAATAGATGAAAGTAAAAAGACAGTCGAGCAAGTCTGGGAATACGGTAAAGAGCGTGGCAAAGAGTGGTATAGCTCGGTTACTAGCCTTACGCAGTATCAAGATGACCTTGATAGTATTATGGTCTACTCAGCCGTTGCTGGCATGCAGTTTGACATCGCAAAAGGTCGCCCAGTAGGACTTCCTAGCCCACACATCGATGAGTTTGAGTGGGGCGCAAAAGAGCCTAGCATCGAGATAAAGATGACAAATGCTATGGGCTATCAGGCATTTCCATTTAGCTTACAAAAAGCTTTTGAAAAATAATCACTCTCTTTTCTCCCTTTTTTGCCCAGTGCAAGAAGGGGAGCACTTGCTACAAATTTAATCTATCAATAATAGATAAAAATCCACATTCGCTCATAAATTTTAAAGCTCTAAGTTAGAAATTTATATTGTAAGGATATTGTTTATTAAGGCGATAACATATGGCATTAGTACTTATATATAAAAATATATATTTAACATAAGGAGAAAAAATGAAAAAATTTTTCATGGCTTTAGTGGTGCTGTTTGCAAGCCTTTTGCTTAATGCAGCTGAGTTTAGAGATGTCAAAGACATCACTGGCAACGTCGTAAAAGTTCCCGCAAAAGTAGAAAAAATCGCTACACTTTGGTATGCGAATAATCAAATCATATTAATGCTAGGCGGCGCGGACAAGGTAGTAGCGACCACCGATCTTATCAAAAACAACAAATGGTTTGCGCGCGTTTATCCTAGGATTTCAAGCATCCCAAACGGCGTAAACGGCAAAGATTTACAAGTAGAAGAGCTAATCAAACTAAGTCCCGACATCGTTATAGCCGCCGATAAAAAGAACAAAGAAGAGCTGACTAAAAACGGCTTTACCGTGCTTTATCCGTCATTTACGAATCATGCGGATATGAAAAGAAGCGTATCTATAATGGCCGAGGTCATAGGCGGCAACGCGCCAAAGATAGCGGAGAAATTTAACGAGTATTTTGACGGTAATCTTAAAAAAGCGCTAAGTAAAACGGATAAGATCGCTACGCCAGATAGACCAAAAGTGCTTCACATAGCAGAGGGTAAAATTTATTCAAAGTAGATGGCTCAAATACAATAATCGATGAGTGGATAAGTGTCGCAGGTGGCATAAATGCAGTACAAGCAAAGGGCAATATGCTAGAAATCAATGCGGAAGAGATACCAAATATAAATCCAGACGTTATCATCATAGGCAGAGCTAAATCGCCAGACGCTATAGAAAAGATATATTAAAACAAAGTCTATACTGGCACAAATGCTGTAAAAAACAAAAAAGTCTTCGTAAATCCAGCAGGTGTTTTTAGCTGGGATAGATACGGAACCGAGGGAGCTTTGCAAATTTTATGGGCGACTAAGACCTTACATCCTGAAATCTTTAAAGATATCGACATAGCTACTGAAACAAAGAAATTTTATAAAGAATTTTTGCACTACGATCTAAATAACAATGAATTTAACTATATCCTAAATGGCCTAGACCCAGAGGAAAAATAGAAATTTTATAGTGAGTGTGGGTTAAAAAGCTCTTGCTCGCTAAATTTTAAATCACTTGGCTTTTATTTATCTCCGAATTTTTATAAAACTTGTCTCTAACAGCACTATCTTAGCAGCTCTTTTGGCTTGATAGATTTATTTCTTGATCTTATTTTGGTTTTAAATCTAGAGCAATTATAAATTTTAGTGAGATAAAAAATATCCCAAAGGAAAATTCCTTTGGGATTAGTTAGCTAAATATTAAAATACGTGTACTTGGTCTTGAACTTCTAGAGTTACAGTATGTACACCATCTGTGTTAGTATAGACTTTATAACCAGTAATGTTGGCACTAGTATCTTCAACCCAACCCTTACTTGCAAGACCAAGATTATCGCCTCTATCGCCATCTATTCTTAGCCTATTGTTGCTATCGGTCATATCTAAAACGTCTTTAGCTGTTAGAGTCATATTGTGATCGCCCTCAGTTAAATCTAGTTTCTCTATGTTTGTAACTTTAGTAAGGTTTACACTATCATCAGCAATCTTTAATATATCAAAGCCAGCTCCGCCGTCGATAGTCGAAGTATCTTGAATGCTTGTGTTTTTACCAATTGAGATAATGTCGTTACCGCCGCCGCCGCTTATTATAGAGCCGCCGCTCATAGTTAGATTCTTGCCTACGGTAATGATATCGTTTCCGTCTCCGGTGTTATTTACCGCGCTTCCGTTATTTCCCCAGTCGCCGTGTATACCCGCGCCATTAATAAGCTTTAGGTTGTCGCCCGCAGTAATAGTATCGACTCCACCGCCGCCTTTGATGTCCGCCCAGTCTTGAAGGGTGACATTATTTGCGATATTTATGGTATCGTTGTATCCTTGACCACCGTCGTCCATATGGATATCGGAAGCTGATACTACTCCGCCATTTCCTATATTTAAGGTATCCGCGCCATATCCTAAATCCACATGCGTGTCTCCACTAATAGTACCGTTTATATTTAGTGTATCGACGTCGTCTCCAGTTATAAGCTGAGAATGTTCTACGGTAGCGCCCGATGCTACGGTTATAGTATCGCTACCTCCGTTAAGATCGAACGTCGCGTTTTTAACGATAGCTCCGGCATTTACGTTTACGTGATCTTCGCCACCGTAGTTTACTATCTTAGTTTGATATTGAGAAACACCAGGACGTACTTCAGCCATATTGTTTGATTGATCACCGAATATCGCTCCGGAATTTATATTTACGGTATTTTTTGTTCCTTGTAATTCTACGGTAGTTTTACTAAACGTACCTCCGGCGATATTTACGACATCCCCATTGCCCATATACTTCCCGTTTCCAGTACTTATCTTAGTTTCGGTAAAATTTCCGCCGTTTATATTTATTTTATCGTCTCCGTCGCCGCCGGTTATTTCTGAATTTTTAATTATACCCCCGTTTATGTTTATCTTGTCTTCTCCGTAAGCGCCTAAAATTTTCGCATTCGTAAGAATTCCGTCATTTATATTCGTCGTCGTTTTGCTATGAGATGTATGAATTTCAGAGTCCGTAATCTCGCCGCCGTTAATATTTATGGTATCTAAGTCTCTTCTGTCGCCGTCTTTATTATCTAGTCCGGAATAAATCTTACTACCGTTTATTACCTTAGAACCCGCATCAATATTTATGGTATCGCTACCGTATCCGGCTATAACGTTTGAGTTGTCTATTATCGCTCCGGCGCCGATATTTATCGTGTCGTCTCCAATTTTGGCGTCTATTTTACTATTTTGTTCAAATTTAGAATTTGTAATGTTTATAGTATCGTCGTCTTCGCCGCTATACCAAGCAGGTTGATCAGATACGCCGGCGCGTAGTTCCGCGCCATTAGTAAAGGTAATGCCGTTAATATCGATTGTATCGTTACCCTCGCCGAAATCTATTAAACTTTTTTCTATAGTTATCCCTTTTTTGAAATTTATCGTATCGTCGCCGCCGCCCATATTTATATTAGTCATATATAAATTTTCGTCTACATTCGCGATATCATTTCCATGTCCGGCAGATATAGTGGCACTAGTTACGCTTGAGCCTTTCTTAATATAAATAGTATCGTTGCCGCCGCCCATACTTACGCTACTACCTCCGCTTAACGTAGCTCCGCTCTCTATATGAAGTTCGCTGTGTTTATCGTCATTATCGACATCGCCCGCTTCTATCCTGGCTTTACCGTCGACGGTTCCTCTAACGTACACGGTATTGTTACCCTCGCCGGCTTTTATTCTTGATTCTCCGGATACGTGCCCGTTTATATTTATCGTATCATCGCCGTTTCCAGTACTTATCTCATTAAAATGATTTGGATTACCGATCATATTGCCGTCTATATTTACGGTATCTTTTCCGGCTCCAGTTTTTATATCTCCCCAAGATAGATTTGCACCGTTTTTAATATTAATCGTATCATCGTCCTCGCCGGTGTCTACTCTAAGAAATTTGCTAAAAGTTGCTCCGCTTTCGATATTAAACGTATCTTTTCCGAGTCCGGTATTTATTGCGGCATATCCACTCGTTTCTCCGGCAAAATTTACGGTATCATCGCCGTCTTCGGTATCTATCATCGTATTATCGCCTAGCTTGCCCTTGATATTGACTACGTCGCCTCCCTCGCCGGTATTTATATTGCTATTTTTTATTTCCGCTCCAGCATTTATGTTTACCTTGTCGTCACCGCTGCGAGTATTTATCGTCGACGAGTTCTCTACCGTTCCGTTTATGTTTACGGTATCTACTCCCGCGCCGCCGTATACGTTAGAGTTATTTCTAACCGTTCCGTCGATATTTATTTCGTTACCTTCGTCAAAAATAAAGTCTTCATTTTCGCTATCGCCGTATACCGATGAATTATCTATTACCGCACCGGATTTGATGTTTATAGTATCGTATCCTTCGTTACCTTGGATTTGAGTTCCGTTTTCAGCCGTTCCGCCGAAATTTATAGTATCGTTGCCTTCATTAGCGTAAATAGTCGCGCCGTCCTTAAGAACTCCTGTCGAACCTACGTTAAACGTATCATCGCCGTCGTCGCCGTGAACAATTCCGCCCCCGATCTCTCCGTTCATGTTAAAGGTATCGTCGCCGTCTCCGCCGTATATTCTAGTCCTGAAGCTACCGCTCATCCCTACGAATGAGCCTTGATTAAGATTGATCGTGTCGTTACCGTCGCCGGCATCTATTTGAGCGTTTCCGTAATTCAACACGGAGCCTGATTTTACGTTGATAACGTCATCGCCGTCTTCTGTGCTAACATACGAATTTACATCGCTAAACGCTCCGCTCATATTTACGGTGTCGTCGCCGTCGCCCGTAAATACCGCTTCGCTTAGCCCCTCGTTAATATTTACGTAATCGTCGTTATCGGTAATTTTGCCGTTAGCTTGAGAGTTAATAATCTCGTCGTTGTCGGTAGTTACGTTTAGGGTTAAATTTCTTTTATATACGCCGTACTCTACTCCGTTTAGATTAGAATACCTGCTTCCGTCTTGTTCGCCTTGATTCTGATTAGCGCTTTGGGTTGTAGGATTAGCAGCTATATCTACGCCATCGTGTCCGTAGTTATCTATAGTAGTTACTCTTACTTTAACGTTATTGATTTGATTTGCGTCGGCAAGATTTACGGTAGTGCCACGCGTCCAAGTATTGCCGCCGTCGGTAGAATACTCTATAGAGTTTGCGTCATAATCTACTCCGGCTACTCCGCCACTAAAATTTAAATTTAACGTAGTAGGTCTAGCTGTCAATGCAGTAGGTAAAGATAGGTCATAAGTCATAACTCCGCCTTCGTTAGAGCTAGCAGAGCTTATATTTATACCAATTTTAGGTCCTGTTGTTCCAGCCCCAGC
>LVWL01000007.1 GCA_002092835.1 Campylobacter concisus
TAACCCTCCTTCAAATTTTTAACGCGGTAAATGATAAAGAAAAACTTTTTAAGATCCACTCTGACTCACCTAAAGCCTGCCCACTTGGTGGCAAGATCGAAGGCCTTTTAACCACCCCCCTTCTAAAAGCACAAGAAGCTTTAGAAGATAGTTTAAGAAGCATTACTTTACAAGATCTATTAGATGAGCTTATTAATTTATAAAATTTAAAAAGCAGACAAACTAAGTTATAGAATTAAAAAGTAGGCAGATATATAAAAAACCAATCTATTTTATTGGTTAGGAGCACCATACACTCCTAACTATTTTTATGTATCTTTATGTAAGAATTTTTATAAATTTCTAGATTTTATTACTCTTTGCTCTTCTCTTTTTTAGCTTTACTCTTTTTCTCTGCTTTATCTTTTAGGCTTTCTTTCTTATCTTTTATCTCTTTTATACTATCATCTTTAGCACTATCTTTTTTCTCTTTTGCTTCATCACTCTTTTTACTTACCTTTTCTTTTATCTCATCTTTTTTAGATTTTATTTTTGATTTTGTGGTGTCTATCTTTGTAGTGCCTGATACTGATATATCTGATTTTAAATTTTCAAATGTCTTATCGCCTATACCATTTACATTTTTTATATCTTCTATTGAGTTAAATTTATTTGCTTTTCTATACTCTATTATTGCATCTGCCTTTGAAGATCCTATGCCATCTAAACTCATTAACTCTTCTTTTGTGGCGGTGTTTAAATTTATGGCTGCTAGTAATGTAGAAGCTGTTGCTAATAGTGAGAATATAATCTTTTTCATTTTTGTCCTTTTTGGGTAAATTTGGGTTTGGAGTCTATCATATTTGGTGTTTTTAGTCAACACTCATATAAAAGCATAAACTAAAAGATATTTATAAATATAAAGATAAAAAGTCTAATTATTTAAAAATATAAATAAATTTTAGATTTGATATTTTGTTATAAATTAAAAAATAATATTAAAAGTTGATTGTTTAGATAAAGAAGATTAAAAATTAACAAAGCCCGCAACGACCTACTTTTCCAACATCCCAGTAAGGGAGAGTATCATCAGCCAGGACGAGCTTAGCTTCTTGGTTCGAGATGGAGCAAGGCGTTTCCTCGTCTGTATAGTCACGGGCAGTGTTAAATAAAAGATATATTAGATAAATCTCTTATTTAACACTACTTGATAAAGTTAAAAGTCATAAACAAAGTTTTATAAAAACATATCTTATTAAGTTTTTATCCTTAACAAGGAAGTGATGCTTATTAAAAGATAAGCAGACGAGCTATTAGTACTGGTCAGCTAAAGGACTTTCATCCATTACACACCCAGCCTATCAAACACATAGTCTATATGAGCTCTTAAAAGAAGATTCATCTTGGAGTTGGCTTCCTGCTTAGATGCTTTCAGCAGTTATCACATCCCAACATAGCTACCGAGCGGTGCTCTTGGCAGAACAACTCGTACACCAGTGGTTGGTTCGACCCGGTCCTCTCGTACTAGGGTCAACTCTCCTCAATCTTCTTACGCCCACGGCAGATAGGGACCGAACTGTCTCACGACGTTCTGAACCCAGCTCGCGTACCGCTTTAAATGGCGAACAGCCATACCCTTGGGACCTGCTCCAGCCCCAGGATGCGATGAGCCGACATCGAGGTGCCAAACCTCCCCGTCGATGTGAGCTCTTGGGGGAGATCAGCCTGTTATCCCCGGGGTACCTTTTATCCTTTGAGCGATGGCCCTTCCACACAGAACCACCGGATCACTAAGACCGACTTTCGTCTCTGCTTGACGTGTATGTCTCGCAGTTAAGCTGGCTTATGCCTTTATACTCTACGAACGATTTCCAACCGTTCTGAGCCAACCTTTGTAAGCCTCCGTTACATTTTGGGAGGCGACCGCCCCAGTCAAACTACCCACCAGACATTGTCCTACTTGAGGATAACTCAAGCTAGTTAGCTATCAGAATAAAAAAGAGTGGTATCTCAACAACGGCTCACCATAAACTGGCGTCTATGGATCAAAGCCTCCCACCTATCCTGCACATTTTTATCCCAATAGCAGTGTCAAGCTGTAGTAAAGGTCCACGGGGTCTTTCCGTCTTGCCGCGGGTAGGAGGAATTTTCACCTCCACTACAATTTCACTGGATCCCTCTTCGAGACAGCTCCCATCTCGTTACGCCATTCATGCAGGTCGATATTTAATCGACAAGGAATTTCGCTACCTTAGGACCGTTATAGTTACGGCCGCCGTTTACTCGGGCTTCGATCAAACGCTTCGCAGAGCTAACGTCATCAATTAACCTTCGAGCACCGGGCAGGCGTCACACCCTATACATCCTCTTACGAGTTAGCAGAGTGCTGTGTTTTTGGTAAACAGTCGGGAGGGACTCTTTGTTGTAACCTTCAATGCTTACGGAGTAAATCCTTCACAAAGTTAGGCACACCTTATACCGAAGATACGGTGCTATTTTGCAGAGTTCCTTGAAGAGAGTTCTTCCACGCGCCTTAGAATACTCATCCCACCCACCTGTGTCGGTTTACGGTACGGGCAACTATAACTAAACTTAGAAACTTTTCTTGGCTCGACAGTATCGGCAATTCGCTATCCATTCCGAAGAACTTCAAACGCCTATGGGGTCTCGGCTTAAAAAGATCCGGATTTGCCTGGATCTTAACCTACACCTTTCGACTAGCACTACCATCCGCTAGCTTGCTTAACTCTAAGCGTCCTTCCATCGCACATTATAGTTGGCATTGGAATATTAACCAATTTTCCATCGCATACCCCTTTCGGACTTTGCTTAGGACCCGGCTAACCCTACGATGACGAGCATCGCGTAGGAAACCTTGGGTTTACGGCGTTGGGGATTCTCACCCCAATTATCGCTACTCATGCCTGCATGCTCACTTGTATTCGCTCCAGCACTCCTTACCGGTATACCTTCAACGCAAATACAACGCTCTCCTACCACTTAGTAAAACTAAGTCTAAAGCTTCGGTACTCATTTTAGCCCCGTTATATTTTCCGCGCAGAATCACTAGACCAGTGAGCTATTACGCTTTCTTTAAAGGATGGCTGCTTCTAAGCCAACCTCCTGGTTGTTTAAGTAACTCCACATCGTTTTCCACTTAAATGAGATTTAGGGACCTTAGCTGTTAGTCTGGGTTGTTCCCCTCTCGACGACGGATTTTATCACTCGCCGCCTGACTGCCATGATTACACACTAGGTATTCGGAGTTTGATAGGGTTTGGTACATTGGTGTATGCCCTAGCCCATTCAGTGCTCTACCCCCCAGTGTTACTACATGACGCTATACCTAAATATATTTCGGAGAGAACCAGCTATCACGATGTTTGATTGGCCTTTCACCCCTATCCACAAGTCATCCCATAGCTTTTCAACGCTAGCGGGTTCGGTCCTCCACCGGCTCTTACACCGGTTTCAACCTGCTCATGGATAGATCACATCGTTTCGGGTCTGCAACGTCTGACTAAACGCCCTATTAAGACTCGCTTTCGCTACGGCTCCGGGTTTCCTTAACCTTGCCAGACATCACAACTCGCAGGCTCATTATGCAAAAGGCAGTCCATCACCCTGATAAATCATAGGGCTCTGAATGATTGTAAGCAAATGGTTTCAGGTTCTATTTCACTCTGATCACCTCAGTTCTTTTCACCTTTCCCTCACGGTACTTGTGCACTATCGGTCTAGTAGTAGTATTTAGGGTTGGATAGTGGTCTACCCAGCTTCAGACAGAATATCACGTGTTCCGCCCTACTCAGGATACTGCTAAGTAAAACAAAGCTTTCATATACGGGAGTATCACCCTCTATGCTCAACCTTTCCAGGTTGTTCTATTAGCTAAGTTTAGTCTATATTGCAGTCCTACAACCCCGTTAGTAAACTAACGGTTTGCCCTCTTACGCGTTCGCTCGCCGCTACTAGCGTAATCTCTTTTGATTTCTTTTCCTGAGGGTACTAAGATGTTTCAATTCCCCTCGTTCGCTCCATATTAGGTAGTTAAGCTCGCGCTTAACTGGGTTGCCCCATTCAGAAATTCCCGGATCAAAGCCCCTTGACGGCTCCCCGAGACTTATCGCAGCCTGGCACGTCTTTCATCGCCTCTACTAGCCAAGGCATCCACCACTTGCTCTTTGTAGCTTACCTTTTCTATATTAGATTATTCTAATTCGCATCACTTCCTTGTTAAAGATAACTTTATGTTACTATATTTAAATTCTAGTTCTCAAGACGGAAAGCATTGACTACTATTTAGATAAGTTTTAAATCCTAAATAGATTGTGATGTCAAACTTTTGCATTAAATGCAAAGAGAATAGAAATTTAAATCTTTAACAAGTCCTGTAAAATTGTTTTTAAAACTTGCTTGTGACTATTAACAATATTAATTAAAAGAACATTTAGACAAAAGTCTAATTAGAAAGTTTAAATTTTTAAGCTCTCTAATTAGACTTAATAGCGTTAAACTATTTTATGGTGGAGAATAGCGGGATCGAACCGCTGACCTCCTGCGTGCAAAGCAGGCGCTCTCCCAGCTGAGCTAATTCCCCAATTAAATTCTCTGGTGGGCCTAACAAGACTTGAACTTGTGACCTCACCCTTATCAGGGGTGCACTCTAACCAGCTGAGCTATAGGCCCCTATAGGTCTATCAATCTTTCAAAACTAAACAAGGATGATTGAGAATATCTTTCTTATAGATATCTTGTGAGAGAATATCTATATGTACTCTAGAAAGGAGGTGATCCAACCGCAGGTTCTCCTACGGTTACCTTGTTACGACTTCACCCCAGTCGCTGATTCCACTGTGGACGGTAACTAATTTAGTATTCCGGCTTCGAGTGAAATCAACTCCCATGGTGTGACGGGCGGTGAGTACAAGACCCGGGAACGTATTCACCGTAGCATGGCTGATCTACGATTACTAGCGATTCCGGCTTCATGGAGTCGAGTTGCAGACTCCAATCCGAACTGGGACGTATTTTATAGATTTGCTCCATCTCGCGATATTGCGTCTCATTGTATACGCCATTGTAGCACGTGTGTCGCCCCGGACATAAGGGCCATGATGACTTGACGTCGTCCACACCTTCCTCCTCCTTACGAAGCAGTCTCATTAGAGTGCTCAGCCGAACTGTTAGCAACTAATGACGTGGGTTGCGCTCGTTGCGGGACTTAACCCAACATCTCACGACACGAGCTGACGACAGCCGTGCAGCACCTGTCTTAACATTTCTGCAAGCAGACACTCTTCTATCTCTAGATGATTTGTTAGATATCAAGTCCGGGTAAGGTTCTTCGCGTATCTTCGAATTAAACCACATGCTCCACCGCTTGTGCGGGTCCCCGTCTATTCCTTTGAGTTTTAATCTTGCGACCGTACTCCCCAGGCGGTATACTTAATCCGTTAGGTGCATTACTGCCAAGACTAGCTTAGCAACAACTAGTATACATCGTTTAGGGCGTGGACTACCAGGGTATCTAATCCTGTTTGCTCCCCACGCTTTCACGCATTAGCGTCAGTTGAGTTCCAGCAGATCGCCTTCGCAATGGGTATTCCTGGTGATCTCTACGGATTTTACCCCTACACCACCAATTCCATCTGCCTCTCCCTCACTCTAGATTACCAGTTTCCCAAGCAGTTCTATGGTTAAGCCATAGGATTTCACAAGAGACTTGATAATCCGCCTACGCGTCCTTTACGCCCAGTGATTCCGAGTAACGCTTGCACCCTCCGTATTACCGCGGCTGCTGGCACGGAGTTAGCCGGTGCTTATTCGTTAGGTACCGTCATTGTTCTTCCCTAACAAAAGGAGTTTACGCTCCGAAAAGTGTCATCCTCCACGCGGCGTTGCTGCTTCAGGGTTTCCCCCATTGAGCAATATTCCCTACTGCTGCCTCCCGTAGGAGTCTGGACCGTGTCTCAGTTCCAGTGTGACTGATCATCCTCTCAGACCAGTTATGCGTCATAGCCTTGGTGAGCCATTACCTCACCAACTAGCTGATACAATATAGCCTCATCCTACACCGAAAAACTTTCCCTATCTAACTTATGTAAGACAGGAGTATAGAGTATTAGCAGCCGTTTCCAACTGTTGTCCTCTAGTGTAGGGCAGATTAGCTATACATTACTCACCCGTGCGCCACTAACTCATAAGAGCAAGCTCTTACTTGTCCGTTCGACTTGCATGTATTAGGCACGCCGCCAGCGTTCACTCTGAGCCAGGATCAAACTCTCCATATTATTACCTAGCAAAAATTTATTTGATAGGATTTTATTATGAAGTTTTTAATCAAAAAAACTTTTAGTTTTATTTATTAGTTTGTCTAATCTATTATAAATTATAAAATAATAGACTGGCTCAATCGATCACTTGTTTAGATTTCAAAGATTGACTAATAGTTTAACAATTGTAAGTTAAA
>LVWL01000008.1 GCA_002092835.1 Campylobacter concisus
CCCCTCATTAAAAGTGAGATGCTCTACCGACTGAGCTAGCAAGACATTTGCTTAAAAAAGAATTGAGATTATACAAAAAACATTATTACATGTCAAGAAACAAGAAAAAGTACCTAATACTTTCTATAATAAAGGTTAACTTTAATTTTTAACAACATAAGATTATCTAAAACTATAAAAAGAATGGTGCGGATGAAAGGACTTGAACCTTCACGCCGTGGGGCACCAGATCCTAAGTCTGGCGTGTCTGCCAATTTCACCACATCCGCACAACAATAATAAAGTGGTACGCCCATCAGGATTCGAACCTGAGCCTACGGCTTAGAAGGCCGTTGCTCTATCCAGCTGAGCTATGAGCGCATAAAGTATTTTAAGTGGCGCGCCCGATAGGAGTCGAACCCATAACCTACAGATCCGAAGTCTGTCGCTCTATCCAATTGAGCTACGAGCGCCCAAAATGGGGTGAGTGATGGGAATCGAACCCACGACCCTCAGGACCACAATCTGATGCTCTAACCGACTGAGCTACACTCACCATTTAACATGGTCGGGGTGAAAGGATTCGAACCTTCGGCCCTCTGGTCCCAAACCAGATGCGCTAACCAGACTGCGCTACACCCCGCCTGAGTCGTGTTTGTAAGTTTATGCCACTACCTCATTAAAAAGTCGTATTTTAACTTGTTTTTTTTATAAAGTCAATTAAAAAACACTTAAATTAATAGAAATTATATATAAAAAATAATTCGATCAAAAATATTAATTAGCACTTTACTAAATACATAATCTTTTAAACGAGCTAGCTTTCTATGCTTCTATATTTTGCTATCTACCACAAATTTAACCTTTATTTCATGGATTTTTAGTAGCTTGATAAGAATATTTTACACTGATATTACAACGAAACAAACATCAATCTATTGTCTATTATGCATTTTATGCTTATCAAAATTTTACCTTCAAATTTCAACAGATTTATCTTTTCGGGCTAGAATTTTTTGATTAACATTTTATCCATCATATCATTAGCTTTTTTCATCGTCGTAAAAATATTATTTAGCTATTACTTTCTTTTTTGCATAGATATTTATACTTTCCACTGCCAATGAAAATGCCATCGCAAAATAGATATATCCCTTTGGAATATGAAATCCTAATCCTTCAGCAACTAGTGTCATGCCTACAAGCACCAAAAATGCAAGTGCTAAAATTTTTATAGTCGGGTTATTATCTACAAAATTAGAAATACCTTTTGACGCTATCATCATTACGCCAACTGCTAAAATAACAGCTATGATCATTATCTCTATATGCTCAGCCATTCCAACAGCTGTGATAACACTATCAAGAGAAAAAACAATATCCAAAACAGCTATCTCGCTTACAATAACCAAGAAATTTGCATGTGTTTTTTTACTATTTTTATGCTCTTCGCTTTCGCCAGAAACACTAGAATGTATTTCAAGAGTTGATTTCACAAGTAAAAATAGACCGCCTAGTATAAGTACCAAATCTCGGCCGCTTATGCTAAATTCCGCGATAGTAAAGAGTGGCTTCGTAAGCTTCATGATCCAAAACAATGAAAGTAAAAGTAAAATTCTAGTCACCATAGCTAGCCCTAGGCCGACAATCCTACCACTGCCACGCTGCTGAGGAGGTAGTTTACCTACCAAAATAGCGATAAATATAATATTATCTATGCCTAAAACTATCTCTAAGCCAGTTAACGTAAGTAGTGATATCCACGCTTCTGGCGAACTAAACCATTCAAACATTTGCTTCCTTTGTTAAAATTTTTATTATGCTATCAGGCAAAATTTCATGCTCTATCGCATGGATTTTGCTCTCCCAATCCTCTAAACTCATATCGTCCTCTCGTTCAAAAGCCCTTTGTGCGATGAGTTTACCTCCGTCAAGCTCCTCGCTCACGTAGTGCACGCTAACTCCGCCAAGCATCATCTCGCTCTCAAAGCTCTCTTTTATCGCATGAGCGCCTTTAAAAAGTGGCAATATGGAAGGATGTAAATTTATGGCTTTTATCTTTGATGTAAAAACAGGAGTTAATATCCTCATAAACCCAGCAAGCACCGTTAGTTCAGCGCCGCTTTTTAAAATTTGCTCTACAACTACAGCGTCAAATTCTTCTCTATTTGCAAATTTGGCACTCTCTATTACCATCGTATCAAGCCCAAATTTCTTAGCTCGCTCGATGCCAAATGCACCAGGCTTGTTGCAGATACAAAGGCAAACTTCGATCTTTACGCCATTAAAAATTTGATTATGAACTTTTTTAAGTATCGCTTCTAAATTTGAGCCACTGCCGCTAAAAAGCACGGCTATCTTTTTTGTAAGCATTTTACTCCTTTGATGATGTCTGTTGGCTCGAGCGCGTAGCTGTTTTTGTCAAAATTTCTAAGGCTAAGCGCATGAGCTAAAGTGGCTGAGATGGCAGCATCAAGAGGCTCATAGCCTTGAGCCAAAAGTGCTAGTACAAGACCGCTTAGCACGTCGCCGCTACCGCCTTTTGCAAGCGTGTTTTTGCCATAAGGCATGACGTAAATTTGCCCATCTTTAGCAATTATGGTGTTTGCCCCTTTTAGCACAAGCACAGCCTTAAATTTCTCGCTCCAAGCCCTCGCGTAAGCGTATCTGTTTTCTTGCAAAGTTTGCACATCTATATCGGCTATTTTGCAAATTTTTAAAAGCGAGCAAAACTCCTTTGGATGAGGTGTCAAGACGCAGTTTTCGCTTAGCAGCTCAAGCACTTTTTGGCTGTAAAAGATATCAGCGTCAAGAACGAGCTTTTTGCCCTTTAAAATTTGCACCTCAAGCTCTTCTACGCCCCTTTTGCCAAGCCCCATACCAAGGGCTCCAGCGTTCATTTTTTCGCTTATCTTGCTAGCTTGCATGATATGCGTTGGTAAATTTAAACCTTGCTCGCCTATCACGCTAACTAGCCCAGCTCCAAAGGCAAATGCCGCCTTTGCGCAAAGTTTGCTAGCTCCTATGTGCTCGCCAGATATGATAAAAGCGTGGCCAAAATCGCCTTTATTTACGCACTGATTTTTTCTATTTGGAAGTATGAGGTCGCATTTTTCAAGCAAGTGATAGTCGCTTTCGCACTCGTAGTTTTGAGCGCTTATGCCAAGAGTAGCGACCTTTATCTTGCCCACGTAGTCCTTTGCCGCGTCACTATAAAGAGCTAGCTTTCTAGCTCCCATCGTTATAGTAGCGTCTGCTTTTACGCAAGTGCCAAGCACCTTGCCCTCGCTACTTAGCCCGCTTGGCACGTCGCAAGCGATGATATAGGCAGTGCTAGCGTTTATTTTTGAGATAAGCTCTATGTGTTTTTCGTCTAAATTTCTATTTAGCCCTGAGCCAAAGAGCCCGTCTATAACGCATTGTGCGCTATTTAAGCTATTTTCTACGTCTTTGCTCTCTCGCACGCCAGCAAATTTAGCCCTTTCAAGCTGTTTGCTCGCAAGTGGCTTTAAATTTTTACTAGCTAGGATAAATTCACACTCATACTCGCCCTCTAGCATCCTTAAAGCGCAAAGCACGTCAGCGCCGTTGTTTCCGCCACCGCAAATGCCAAGCACTCTCTCGCCTTTTTTAAATTTCATACGTATGAAATTTGCTATGCCCGCAGCTGCATTTTCCATTAAAAGCTCTTCACTAAGGTCAAATTTCTCGCCTGCTCGCTCGTCCAAAACTCTCGTGTCTAAATATAAATTTTTCATTCTATGCCCTAAAACTAAGCGCCTCTAGGATGTGGGGCTTTAAAATTTGCTCGCTCTCATCAAGATCAGCGATGCTTCTAGCCACTCTAAGCGTCCTTTTTATGCCCCTTTGAGAGAGGTTGTACTTCGTGGCGGCCTTTTGTAAAATCTCACTTGCCTCGGCATTTAACGTGCAAAATTTAGCTACCTGCGCGTCATTTAGCTTGCCATTTAGCTCATCTTGACCCCGCTTTTTTTGAAAGATAAAGGCTTTTAGCACCATCTCGCTCATCTGCTGTGAGCTCAAACTCGCCTTATCATCTGGCGAGCTCTCATCCATCGCTACTTTTAGATCGATGCGGTCAAGCACTGGGGCTGAAATTTTGGCTTTGTAGTTTTTTATCTCATTTTCGCTGCATTTGCAGTTTAGGTTGCGTGAGAATAAATTTCCACAAGGGCAGGGATTTTGAGCGGCTACGAAGATAAATTTAGTCTCATAAGTCACTTTTGAATTCACTCTTGCGATATGGATTTGATTGTCCTCTAGTGGCTCTCTTAGGCTTTCAATCACCTGCTTTGAAAAGTGAGGAAACTCGTCAAAAAATAGTACCCCGCCATTTGCAAGCGCGATTTCGCCGATCTTTGCGACGTTTGAGCCTCCTCCAAAGATCGAGCTTTTAGTCGAGGTGTGATGGGGCGAGCGAAAAGCTCTAATACTTGTAAATTCGCTATCTTGAAGATTTAAAGAGCGGTAGGCGGCAGACTTTAGCACCTCTTCTAAGCTTTGTGGCGCCATGATATAAACTAGGCGTTTTGCACACATGCTCTTGCCACTACCTGGGCTGCCTTCAAATAAAATATTGTGCATACCAACGGCCGCAATAACGCAGGCTCTTTTTGCGCGATCCTGACCCAAAACATCCCTAAAATCAAGCTCGAAGTTTAAATTTGGAACATATCTTTTACCAGAAATTTCTATCACATTTGAAAATAGTTCATGAGTAGCGTTAAAACGTATGCTTTTTGCAAATTCTTCATCGCTAAAAAATCTGATCGCCTCCTCTAGTGTGCTAACTCCATAAACCTCTAAATTTGGGATCATCGAGCTTTAGCGGCTATCTCACTAGGCACTAAAATTTTTGCCTTTTGCACCTGTGTGCTTAAAAAAAGTAGGATCGAAAACAAATTTGCCGTGCTTTTTACACTGCCATCAAGTCCAAGCTCGCCAAAAACAAAAATTTTCTCCAAGCTTTTTGCTTTTTGAAGTGCGATTAAAAGGGCGATACTTAGGTCAAAATGTGAGCCGCTTTTTGGCAGGTCTGAGGGGGATAAATTTATGGTTATTTTCTGAGCTGGAAAGGCAAAGTCAAGCGCTAAAAGTGCCGCCTTTACGCGCTCTGTGCTCTCTTTGATGCTGGTGCTTGCAAGTCCTACGATACTAAAGCCAGGAAGCCCACGAGAAAAGATTGACTCAACATCAATAATCTTTAGTCCGTCGCCGTAAGTAGCACATTTTAGGGACTTCATGATGTCTTTTCTTTTTTCTGCTTTTTGTATTCCTTGTCGAATTTTTTGCGTTTGTTAAAGCCTATTTTTTCTATAAAAAGATGTCCGTCTAGGTGGTCATTTTCATGCTGGATAGCGATCGCTAGAAGCCCATCAGCTCTTAAGCTTTGCTCTTTGCCAAAGCGATCTTGATATTTGATAGCCACAACCTCATTTCTTTTTACATCTTCATAATATCCGGGCACACTAAGGCAACCCTCTTGATAGATGCATTCTCCTTCGCGTAGTTCAAACTTTGGATTTATGATTTCGATTAAATTTTCTTTATCTTGCACGCCCTCGTCATTGGCTAGATTTATAATAAAAATTCTTTTTGCGACACCTATCTGAATAGCAGCAAGACCGATGCCCTCTTTTGCAATCATCGTATCATACATATCATCAAGTAGTTTGTGAAGTTCCTCATCAAAATTTTTAACCTCTTTTGAGACTTCGTAAAGCTTTTTATTTGGATAAGATAAAACCTCTAAGATCAAGCCCAAACTCCTACTTATTCACCCAAAAATATAGGCTGCTCATCATCTTGTGTTAGCATTAGTTGATCTAACGAGTAAGAGATTAATTCTTCAGCACTTCTTGTCTTTGTTATCATGCTTGAAACCACTTGGATGTCAAGCTTGCACTCTTCACCATCTATCTTCCAAGGTATAGATGAAAGCATATTTAAAATTCTACTACCGGCTTGTTTTGTACCATTTTCATCAGTATATTTCATAACCATAGCAAAACAGCCATCTCCGTAATGAGCTACTATATCGCTTCTTCTAGAAGTTCTTAAAAGAAGCTGTGATATAGCTTTATACATATTGTTTCGCTCTTTTAAATTTTTAACACGATTTGTAAATCTATCTTTTGCTCTTACTAGTAAAAACGATGCGTTATAGCCATATCTTTTAACAGCTTCTACTTCACTTTGCACTGTGGCTACTAAAAATTTTTTATTATAGACGTCATATGTCGTATCATAAATCGACTGCTCTTCAATAGATTTAAGCATCTTGGCTACTTCGTCATAGCTTACTTTAATGACATCAAGATGCTTATCCATAAGGCTGTTTAATTTTATTAAGTCATGGTTAAATGCGCTTAAAACATTTTGAAGAGCTAGGATATTTGTATTATTTTTAAGTGCATCCATGCGCTTTTGCACTAGGCCTCTCATAATGCCTAAATTTTTATAGATTAGCACCACGGCTTGAAGCATGCTTTTTATTTGGATAAAACCTTGCTTTATCTCTTTTTCAATAGAGATATTACCATTTGTAGGCACTGAGATTTCAGAATTTGCGACTATAATATCACCGATCTCTTTTCTAAATTCATCAGGCTGTCCATCAAGCATTTTCTCAAAATAAATAGAGTAATTATTTGGCGTAGATGGAACATTATCGTCGCTTAATTCATGCAAAACATTTTCTGAAAATCTGTAGATATCTACCTTTTCTTTTTCTAGAATATGTTTTACCTCAACCGCTTTTTTCTTAGGGTCTGGTGCATTATCTATCTTTATCACTTTGGGCCTTATTTAAAACTTTTCTCCAAAATTTTATCAACAAGTCCGTACTCTTTGGCTTCGGCCGAACTCATAAAGAAGTCACGTTCAGTATCTTTTACGATCTTACTTAGCTTTTGGCCTGTATTTTTGGCCAAAATTCCATTTAAAATCTCTTTCATACGCAAAATTTCACGAGCTTGTATCTCGATATCAGTCGCTTGTCCTCTAGCACCGCCAAGTGGTTGATGTATCATGATGCGAGAATTTGGTAGTGCATATCTTTTACCTGGCGCACCACAGCTTAATAAAAATGCACCCATACTAGCGGCTTGGCCAATACAGATCGTGCAAACATCTGGCTTTATGTAGTTCATCGTATCATAGATGCTAAAGCCACTTGTTATCACGCCACCTGGTGAGTTTATATATAGATAGATATCTTTATCTGGATCTTCAGCCTCTAAAAATAGCAGCTGGGCGACTATAGAAGCAGCCATGCCATCTTCTATCTCGCCACTTAGCATAACGATCCTGTCTTTTAAAAGACGGGAGTATATATCATAGCTTCGCTCACCTCTGCTAGTTCTTTCAACTACGACAGGAACGTAATAGCTCATTACTCGGCCTTCTCTTTTTTACTTGCTTTTTTCTCGTCTTTTTCTTTGTTAAATAGCTCACCAAATAGCTTCTCTTCGATCATTGACATCTTTATAGCTGGAAGCATGCCTTGGTTGCGGTACATATCAAGGTGTGCTTTTGGATCTTGTCCGCTTCTATACGCCTCAAAATAGATCGCTTGAACAACCTCTTGATCGCTTACTTTTACGCCTCTTACACGAGCTAGTTCATCAATGATGAAAGTTAAACGAACGCTATTTTCAGCGTCTTTTCTAACTCATCACGTTTTTTAGAAAGAGCATCTTTATCCTCTCTAAATTTTTTCATATCATCTGGAGTAAATGAGCTCCATGCGTTTCTAAACTGCATATCAATCTCTTGCTCGACAATATTTTTTGGCACGTCAAATTTAAATTTCTCAACCGCAGCTTCAGCAAATTTTGGCTTAAGCTCATCATTTATAAGTTTATAAATTTTCTCTTGGCGGATTTGCTCTTTTATACGCTCATCAAGTACCTCTTCAGTTGGTTTTTCTTCATTTGGAAGTAAAGTTTTTAGCATCTCTTCATCTAGTTTTTCAGGAATTTTTTTCTCTTGAATTTCATGAAGTTTGACTTTAAAAACAGCATCTTTGCCAGCTAAATGTGCAGCGCCGTAGTTTTCTGGGAATTTAACCTCGATATCTTTTTCGCCACCAGCTTTTATGCCTACCATGCCATCTTCAAAGCCTGGGATGAATTGATTTGAGCCGATCTCAAGCACATAGTTTTCAGCCTTGCCACCATCAAATGCAACGCCATCAACAAAGCCTTCAAAGTCAAATTTAGCAAAATCGCCAACCTTTAGGCCTCTTTTGCCATCAATTTTCTCAAGTGGAGCTATCATTTTTAAAAGTTCAGTTTTTTTCTCATCGATATCTTTTTTCAAAACACGTGGGTTTGAAAACTCAGGTATCAAGCTCTCATAGCCGCTCACATCGACACTTGGCTTAAATGAAACTGTTAGCTCAACATCGATCTTACCATCTTTTCTGTCAAATTTTGAAACGATAGCTCGCCGATAAGATCATCATTTTTCTTTCCTGCTTGTTTTATAGCCTCATCAACAACATCTCTTAAGACATCTTGCTCAGCATCATTTGTTAGCTCTTTCTCGTAGCGTTTTAGCACAATAGCAACTGGCACATGGCCTTGTCTAAAGCCATCTACTTTCATAGTTTTTGCTGCTTTTTTTGCTAGTTTCTCTACGCTAGATTTTATAGCATCCGCACTTATAGTCGTGCTTGCTAAGGTATTTACGCTATCTAGAGCTTTTGTTTTGATTTCCATCTAATTCCTTTATGAATACAAATTTTTAGCCCAAAATATAGCAGAATTTTCCTTATTTCATTGTAAATTTGTAAATTTTTATAGATATAAAAGGCGTTTTAACGTAGAATCTAGCAATAAAATCATGGAGAAAATTTATGCAAGAGAGTTTTGAAAATTCGGTTAAAAACATGCTAACGATTATAGGCGAAGATCCAAATAGAGAAGGGCTTATAAAGACGCCTGAGCGTGTCTTTAAAGCATTTAAATTTCTAACTAGCGGATATGATGAAGATCCAAAAGAGGTTCTTGGTGACGCACTTTTTACTAGCTCAAATAATGAGATGGTTTTGATGCGAAACATCGAATTTTACAGTCTTTGCGAGCACCATTTGTTGCCTATTATCGGCCGTGTGCATGTGGCGTACATCCCAAATGGCAAGGTCGTTGGCCTTAGTAAAATTCCACGCATGGTAAATATCTACGCAAGACGCTTGCAAATTCAAGAGCAAATGACTGAGCAGATCGCAAAAGCACTTGAGGACGTAATCGCTCCAAAAGGCGTTGGAGTCGTCGTCGAGGCTAGACATATGTGCGTTGAGATGAGAGGTGTGCAAAAGATAAACTCAACCACCACGACCTCAGCACTTAGAGGCTGCTTTATCAAAAACGCAGACACAAGGCGAGAATTTTTCTCACTTATAAATTCTCCTATGGAAACGCATTTTTGAGCTTAGAGCATATAAATTTAAAGCTTAAAGAGGGTGTGAAACTCTCAAACACCTTTGGCATCATAACCAAAATCACAGCTACGACTATCGAGATCACTGGACTTCGTCCAAGTATCGGTGACATCGTGCGTATAGTTGCAAAAGATAAGAGTAAAAATGGCCTTGGCATGGTTACACAGATAAAGACAGATGGCGCTTATATCAGTCCATTTGGCTTTGTTGAGGGCTTTAGGATAGGCGACTTCGTCTATGAGAGCGATCAGGGCATGAGCATACCTGTGGGGCCAAATTTGCTAGGCCGCGTGGTCGATCCATTTATGAAGCCCATTGATGGCAAAGGAGCGATCGAGACGACTGAATATATGCCGATCATGAGAGCGCCGATAGATGCGATGAAAAGGGGGCTTATAAATGAGCCATTTAGCGTTGGTATAAAGACGATAGATGGGCTGCTCACTTGTGGTAAAGGGCAAAAGCTGGGAATTTTCGCAGGTTCGGGCGTGGGAAAATCAACCCTCATGGGTATGATCGTAAAAAATACGCTAGCTCCCATAAAAGTAGTCGCACTAATAGGCGAGCGTGGCCGTGAGGTACCTGAATTTATAGAGAAAAACCTAGGAGGCGACCTGGAGGGCACGGTCATCATCGTAGCGACCAGCGATGATAGCTCACTCATGCGAAAATACGGCGCATTTTGTGCGATGAGCGTGGCTGAGTACTTCAAACAGCAGGGCAACGACGTACTTTTCATCATGGATAGCGTGACGCGTTTTGCGATGGCACAGCGTGAGATCGGCCTTGCGCTTGGCGAGCCACCGACCTCAAAGGGTTATCCACCAAGCTCGCTCACACTTTTACCTCAGCTAATGGAGCGTGCTGGTAAAGAGGAGGGCAAGGGCAGCATCACGGCATTTTTCACAGTGCTCGTCGAAGGCGATGACATGAGCGATCCGATAGCTGACCAAAGCCGCTCTATCCTAGACGGACACATCGTACTAAGCCGGGAGCTAACAGACTTTGGAATTTACCCACCCATCAATATCCAAAACTCGGCCTCGCGTGTCATGGGCGATGTGATCAGCAAAGAGCACAAGCTAAATGCGATGAAATTTAAGCGTCTTTACTCGCTTTTAAAAGAAAACGAAGTCTTGCTTCGTATCGGTGCTTATCAAAAGGGTAGCGACAAGGAGCTTGATCTTGCGATCTCAAAAAAAGAATTTATGGAAAATTTTTTAAAGCAAAGTTCAGAAGAGACCTTTACGCTCGAAGAGGTCGAAGAACTACTCGATAAGATCAATCAGTAGATTTCTAAAATTTGTAAGCCTTTTGACAAATTTTGCTACTAAAATTTTTATAGCTTCTTGAGTCTTGCCAAAAATATAATCAATTTTTTATACTAATTGCTAAAGTGATCACGCATTACTTCTTTGCTTCGGGTATAAAAATTGCGCTCAAGGACCTATATAAATTTCTATTTTCTCATCTTTTTTTTAATTTCAAAAAGCGCTGCTACAAACATCATGAAAGAGAATTTGAAATTTATGAGGCTTTTTATTTTAGACTTCGTGAGGACAGTTTTTGTGTTATGCAAAACGATAAAGTATTAAAAACTCTTTCTAAGCACAATACGCATTCCAAACAGCGATCACAAAGTGGACAAATTCCAAAATTTGGGATTTTTTGACAAAAATTACTTATTTGCAAACTCTACAGTAGTGAATTTGAGACAGGCGAGCGAGCTAAATTTATAATATACTGATGTCTGTCTTGCTATAAATTTTGGTGGCAGTCATAGCGCAAATTTAATTATAAAATCAAAATTTTACGTTTAGTCCAGTAATCCCTAGCACTTTAGACTTTACCTCTTGGCAAAAGCGTATAGTCACACGAGATAGTAAAATTTGAAAGAGATTAAGAACCAAATCCCATCTTTTTATCCTCGCCAAAGCTTGAGTTTAGTTCGCGCTCTATCGTAGTTTTGAAGTCCTCAAAGGTAAAAATTCCATCATCTTTTATCGCAACTTTTAAGGCGGTATTTTTTAGTGCAAGGACGATCTGAGCGCCACTTAGGTTAAACTCAGCCAGCCTTTCTACACTAAAGCCATCTTCAAAGCTCGCATTTTCAGGCAAAATTTTACGCCAAATGGCAAGCCTGCCGTTGAAGTCTGGTTTTTTAAACTCGATCTTATAGTCAAACCTTCTAGAAAACGCGACATCAAGGCTTTGCAAGAAATTTGTCGTAGCGATCAGCACACCCTCAAAGCGTTCGATCTGCTCTAAAAAGATGTTTTGCATTTGATTATGCATCTTCTCAGCGCCGCTTGAGCTCTCCACTCTCGTGCTTAAGAACTGATCGGCTTCGTTTAGTAAAAGTACTGGCTCACTGCCACTTTTTTTGCAAATTTCTTTGTAGGTGTCAAAAATTTTCCTTACATTTTGCTCGCTCTCGCCGACATATTTGCTTAAAATTTTTGAACAGTCAAAGCTTAGAATTTGCTTTTTTAGGCTCTTTGCAAGTCCAACGGCGCTCATCGTCTTACCAGTGCCAGGCTCGCCGTAAAAGATAATCTTAGCGTCTATATTTTTTCTAGTTTTTATGCCCCAGCTACTAAGTCTGGCGAGCACTTTTTTATCTACTTGCTTTAGGATCGTGCTTAAAAGCTGCTTTGTCTTTTCGTTTAGCACGACATCTTCTAGGCTAGTTACCGGCTCTATTAGCTCAAAAATTTCTTGCTCTTTTACTAGGCTTTCGATCTTGATTTTTTTGCTATTTTTATCATTTTTTGGATGCATTATGCTTTGCAAAATTTCTTCATTTATAAAAAAGCTCTTGCTTACATTGCCGTAAGCGTTTAAAACCTCATCATAATCGATCAGCGCACCTTCAATGAGCCTTGAGCCGTCCTCTAAAAGCGTGCGATTTTTGATGCGCTCAAGCTCGTCTTTGCTTATTAGCCCAACTAGCGTGTTTAGATCACGACCGTTCTCAAAGTCGCCCGCGTACTCCTCTTTTAAAAGGGCTAAAAAGATGATCTGCTCTTTTTCATCAAGCGAATTTTCTTTAAAGATTTGCTCTATTTTTAGACTAATCTTGCTTAGTTTTACGCGCTCGTTGATTCGCTTTGTAAGCTCAGAAATTTGCTCATTTATGCGCTTTTTGGCATCACTTGAGCTGTTTTCAAAAATAGCAGCCTTTGAGTAAAGCTCCACCTTTAAAAACTGATCTTTTAAATACTCCAAATGATCCTCATATGGCGTAAGCTCTGGTAAATTTATATCAGCGTTGCCATCTTCAAGAATTTTTAAAAATGTGGCTGATAGAGAAATTTCAGAATGAAGCAACGAAAGAAGCCCTTGAGCTGAAGCCCTTTGCGTACTCTCAGGTATTTTAAAAAGACTATAATTTTGTACAATCCAACCGCTATCAAGCAAATTTTTTATAAATTTTAGATACAAAAGCTGCTTATCATTTTGCGTGCCAAAGACTGCTCCAAGTAGCTCAAAAACGCTCATATTAGCTGTTCCTTGCACATAAGCTTTACTTAGATATTTTAAAATTTCTCCCTCTTCGTCGCCACACTTTATCAGCTCGTAAATTTTGCTTTTTTTAAGGTCCTGGTTTAAAAAATCAAGCAAGTATTTCACTAAAATTTATCCTTCATCTGCTCTATTTGCTCTTTTAATACACGTTTTAGCACCTTGCCAGTAGCATTTCTAGGCAACTCTTCGGCAAAATAGATACTCTTTGGTATCTTGAAATTCGCTAAATTTTTCTTCAAATGCTCTCTTACTGTCTTTTCATCAAGATCCATGCCCTCTTTTACTTGTATGAAAGCGACGACCTCTTCATCGGCATGTACGTCTTTTACGCCAATTACCGCTGTTGCTTCGACTGCTTCAAGTTTGTAAATAACCTCTTCGATCTCGCGCGGATAGATGTTAATGCCCTTTGATATGATGAGGTCTTTTTTGCGATCAACGATGTAGATAAAGCCCTCTTCATCGACTTTTCCAAGATCTCCGGTCTTTAACCAGCCGTTTATTATGGTCTCATCAGTGATGCTTGGCATACCATAGTAGCCTTGCATGACGCAGTCGCCCTTTACAATGATCTCGCCGATCTGGCCAACTGGAAGCTCCATCATCTCATCATTTACGATCTTTACCTCATAGCCATCAAGCACAGGCCCTACACTTAAAAGCTTTTGTTTATCATATAAATTTGCAGCTACGACAGGTGAGCATTCACTAAGGCCATATCCCTCGACAAGTGTTGCACGTGGAAATTTCACTCTAAAGTCATCTATCGTCTGCTTTGCAAGCGGAGCTGCACCGCTTACAAATAATCTAATGCGGTTAAACCATCTAAAATACCAAGGAATTTTTGCCTTACCAATAGCTGTATAGATGGCTGGAATTCCTAAAAATACAGTTACACGCTTTAGCAAAGTTTGCTTTAACACATTTGAAAATGGAAATACTGATTTTACAAGAACCATAGATGCACTCGCAAATATCGGAAGCAACACCATTGCAGTTAGCGTAAAACTATGAAACATCGGTAAAAAGACTATGAAACGATCGCTTTTTTTCACTATAAAACGATCATGAGCTCCAATTAAATTTGAAAAGATATTTTTATAGCTTATCATCGCACCTTTTGGCTTGCCAGTAGTGCCTGAAGTGTAAATTATATGCATTAAATCATCTATTGCCGGATACTTTGTGATACTAAGGGCGTATTTGTGATTTAGAGTTTCTGTAAAATTTACATTTTTAACAAGGCCATTATTTTCATAACCCTTGCTCATATCCTCTTTTGAAATTTGAGGTGTTGAAGTAAGATACGCGCTCTCGCCATACTCTTCATCAGTGTCTATATATTCATCCTTTGAGGCACTTTGAAGTTTCTTTGGTATTGCTCCGATCCAGATTATCTTTCTTAAAATTTCAAGCTCATTTAATGCGATTAACTCTTTTGCAAGCGAGCTAGACGCAAAAAGCACCTTTGCACCGCAGTCATTTAAGATATACTCAAACTCATTTGTTTTTAAAAAGGTATTCATCGGCACCGCAACCGCACCGATAGCCGTGATGGCAAGGTATGAGATGATAAATTCTTTCGAGTTTGTAACCGCCATAGCTACTTTATCACCAAATTTTACTCCAGCAAGTTGCAGATAAGCTGCCACTTTATCGACATTTTGCTTTAATTCGCGATATTTTAGTTTCTCTTTTTCTTCAAAAAGAACTACTTGATTTGGATTTTCCTTTGCTACTTTGGTTAAAATTTCATAAAAATTATTATAAGAGTATCGCATTCTTGACCCTAACTAAAATGTATATTTAAAAGTCGTACCAAGGATCTGGATCTTGCCAGTTTCAAACTCGCCTGATATTTTTCCAGCAGCTGTTGAAATACCTGTTGCGCGCTTTTTGTCACGATGTTGATAAACATATCCAACTGCCATTTCAAGATTTGGTGTAAATTTATAATTTACTCCAAAAGAATATACCTTAGATGTGGTATTTGGAAGCTCTAAGCCAGTATGCTTGCTGCTTGTAATATCTTCATCATAGGCAAAGCCAGCCATTAGTCTAAATTTTTCATTTACGTCGTAGGCAAGACCTAGCCTATATGTATTTGTATCTTTTGCATTTTTTATGACTGGATCATCCATGAATCTTGCAAAAGCTGGATGCGAGTGAGCTGGACCTTTATCCATGTATTCAAAGTCATAGCCTTTAAATTTAGACCAATAAGTCCTCTCAAAAGCTAGTAAAAGAGTAAAGTCGCTAAATTTATATCCAGCAGCAAGCACAAGCTGAGCAGGAAGTGGGATCTCAACTTTTGTTTTGCCATGATAGCTTATAGGGGATAGCGCTCCGTTAAAATCAGCATCTGTATGGCCTTTAAGTTCTAAATTTACATTTGAGCGGTAAGTAACGGCAAAGCTCAAATCCTCAATAGGTCTATAAGTAAGCGCGACATTATAGCCATAGCCCATACCATCGCCTTTTATCTCTCTGTAGCCTATTCGTCCAAAGTCGCTTGCTATCTTACCTTTGGTGTAAACACCTCTAGCACCAAGAGCAACGGCAAGTTTATCATTTATGCGGTAAGCCACGGTTGGATTTAGCTCAACAACTTGCAGCTTAAACCTTTTAGCGGTAAATGCAGTAGCTGGATCCTCCCATGATACACCAACAGCAGCAGGAACGGCAAGAGCTAAACCAAATTTCCAGTTTTCATAAATTTCTGGCGTTACAAAACTAAATGTACCAGCTAGCGAGTCAAATTTTTCTGACCTGTAGCTTTTGCCACTATCACTTTTAAACTCAAGCTTATTTATATGAAACCAGCCAAGGGTACTTTCTATGTGATGACGTCCATCTAAAAACATCATATTTGCAGGGTTAAAATATGCCGCGTCAGCCCCAAAACTAAAGGCTACGTTACTAGCAGCAAGACCTAAAGAATCAGCACTTTGCTCAGGAACCTTATAACCTCCAGCATTTAGCAAAGTAGATGCCATAATAATGCTTAATAGCACTTTTTTCATAGTTTTTCCTTTTCGAAATTTCTTAAAATTTTTATCTCGTCTTCCCAAATACTCTCGTCAATCGTCTCTAATATTAAAGGAATTTCGCCTATTTTATCATCATTTATTATATTTTTAAAAGTACTAAATCCAAGCTCACCCTTGCCAATGCTCTCGTGCCTATCTTTTTTCGAGCCAAGTCCAAATTTTGCATCATTTAAATGCATGCCAGATAAAAATTTATAGCCAATGATCGCATCAAATTCCCCCATCGTTTTGGCGTAGGCCTCTTTATTTCTTAGATCATATCCAGCAGCAAATGCGTGACAGGTATCAAAGCAGACACCAACCCTACTCTCATCGTCTACTCGCTCTATCAAATAAGCAATCTGCTTAAAACTAAAGCCTAAATTTGAGCCTTGTGCAGCTGTATTTTCGATAACTAGCTTTACACCGCTTGTACGCTTAAGTGCCGCATTCATGCAGTTTGCAATATTATCTAAGCACTCTTTTTCGCTTATTTGTTTTAGATGTGAGCCTGGATGAAAATTTAAAAGCTCTAGCCCAAGCTTACTGGCGCGATCTATCTCATCTACAAAGGCTTCAAGCGACTTTGCTCTTGCCTCCTCATCTGGATGGCCTAAATTTATCAAGTAACTACTGTGTGGCAAAACATGCTTTGTGCTTATGCCAGAAATTTTTAGATTTTCTTTAAACTGCTCTATTTCACTAGCACTTAGCTCTTTTGCATTCCACTGGCGTTGATTTTTTGTAAAAAGCGCAAAGGCATTTGCTCCTATTTTTGCAGCATTTAACGGAGCGTTGAACACGCCTCCAGCTGCACTTACGTGAGCTCCTATGTATCTCATTTTAACTCTTTTATTATCACTCTTATTTTATTTTTGCTATCTACAAATTTGACGTAGTTATCACAAACCTCGTATTTTATAAAATATGAACTTAGATCTTGTCTAAAGCCACACTCCGTATTTATCAAGCCTTTGCCGTCGTAAATCTTTTCTTTTTGCAAAATTTCTTCAAAAAGGCTCTCGTAGTGCGGGGCTAGAAAAAATTTCTCATTAAACTCAGTCTTGTTAAAGCAAGCGTTATTTACGCAAATTTTATCTCTTATGCTTATATTTGCGGTGTTTACACCAGAACTATAAATTTGCAAATTTAGCTCATTTTTATATTTATGGAAAAATCCAACGTCATTTATCTTGATCATCGGCGAAAATAAAGTAACTTGAAAAGCTTGTGAATTTTGCGGCGTTTTGGTAGCCACGCAACCTGTAAAAATAAAAACAGACAACAAAGTAAATAAAAAATTTTTCAAAAATTTTTCCTTATTAATCTAAAATTAAGTATAAAAGAAATATAATCCCAACTTCATAACCGACATGTGGCCCATTCGTCTAGCGGTTAGGACATCGCCCTTTCACGGCGGTAACACGAGTTCGAGTCTCGTATGGGTCACCACTTCTAAAAACCAAAATCTTATCCATATAAGCTTTAAAATATAGTTAATCTTAAATATTATTTTTAATTGTTATTTTAAATTTTTATTGAACTGCGCCGCTTTCAATTAAATGTGTTATTAAAATTTTAAAACCTAGAAAAATTAATATCGCTCCTCCCAAAAAGAGCGCCTTTTTCTCTAAAATTTCACCCATAAATTTACCTATATAAAAAGCAATCAAACTTAATGCAAAGCAGACTACACCGATGATGAGCGAGCTTTGAAAGATATTTATCTATTCAAAGCTAAGTGTGACGCCAACGGCAAGAGCATCCACACTAGTAGCAAATGCCCCATACAAAATGGTCTTAAATCCTATCTTAAGATACTCACACTCCTCTTTGCTACAGGCCTCTTTAAACATTCTAAAACCAAGAAAGCAAAGTATAAAAAATGCAATAAAATGATCAACCGAGCTTATAAATTTTGCAAAACTAACACCTAAAAGATAACCAAGAAGCGGCATAAGAAACTGAAAAAAACCAAGTATAAAAGCAATAAATAAAATTTTATTAAGAGCTAAATTTTTATATCTTGCACCATTTGCCATGTTTAGTGCCGCACTATCCATACTAAGAGCGAAGCTAAGAAGTAAAAGTTGCATAATCTTCCTTTAGAAAAAAGGGTGAATTCTAGTGCAAAAAGATTAAATTTATTTTAAGTGTTTAGATATTTTTTGTATGATTTTGCTCTAAATTTTAAAAAGGAGAGAAGATGAAAAGATCTCTTGTTATTCTTTGTAGCGCGCTTGCTTTAAATTTACAAGCCACAAATATGGATGATATGATAAATAAAGGTGTGAAAATCGCCACTCACGCATCAAGCGGCGACTACAAAAGCTTAGTTAGCGAGGCGCTAAATGCCGCTGTTAGCGAGCTTTCAAAAGATGGCTTTATAAACAATGCCACAGCTAAAATTCCACTTCCAAAAAGCCTTGAAATGGCTTCAAATTTAGCCAAAAAAGTAGGCGGCGAGAAGTGGGCGCAGGATCTTAGCAAGTCGATAAACAACGCCGCGACCACAGCCGTACCAAAGGCCGCTGAAATTTTTAGCGAGAGTATAAAAAATATGAGCGAAGCAGATGTCAAAAAGCTCTTTAACGGCGGCAGTGACAGCGTTACGAAGTATTTGCAGCAAAGCTCCAGCCAAAAGCTAAAGGTAGCTTTTACGCCGATAATTGAGAAAATGATGAGTGATAATAGCTTTGCGACCGCATATAATGGGCTAAATTCTTTCATAGGCGGCTCAGCAAAAAACAACGAAACGATAAAATCAGTAAAGAGCCTAGCTAAAAATTTAGGCGCAAGCGAATATGTACCAGATGATGGTGAGGATCTAAACGCATATATCACAAGAAAGACGTTAGATGGGTTATTTAACGTAATGAGCGAGAAAGAAAAGGGGTTAAGAAGCGGCTTTAGTCTAGATAGTGGTAAAAAGGTACTTGACTCGATCTTTAAATGAAAAATTTAAGCCCACAAAACAGAGCCGACATCGCACTCATCGTAGTTGCTATCGTTTGGGGAGCTACGTTTTTACCTATGGCAAACGCACTAAAAACAAATAGTGTCTTTGTCATGCTCCTTTGTAGATTTTTTATTTCCGCTATCTTTATGGGACTTATAGCATTTAAATTTTCTAAAATTTTTGATAAAAAAAGTGTGGTTTATGGCACTATTCTTGGCGTAGTTCTCTTTAGCTCATTTGTTGCTCAAACTTACGCCCTAAAGCTTACTTTTAGCTCAAGTGTTGCCTTTATTACAGGGCTTGAGTGTGTGATTGTGCCTTTTATGACAGCACTCATTTTTAAAAATAAAATAACCATTTTTGCTATTTTTGGTGCGCTTGTTGCCATTTTTGGACTATGGCTTTTAAGTGGAGCCACTCTTGCCTTAGGAGCTGGCGAGGCACTTGCCCTACTTTGTGCCATATTTTATGCACTTTACACAAGCTTAAATGGCCACTTTGTAAGAAAGTGCGAGCTTTATTTGCTTGTATTTGTGGTATTTCTCACCGTCTCTTTACTCTCATTTGTCTTTGCATTTATTGAAGGTAGTGTGGTGCCAAATTACGATAGGGAATTTTTTATAGCAATTTTTATAACTACATTTATTGGTACCATTTTTTGCTACTTTGTACAAACCATCGCTCAAAGATATACAACGGCTAGCAAAGCAGCTTTATTTTTCTGTCTTGAGCCAGTTTCTGCTGGCTTTATCGGCTATTTTTTCGCTGGTGAAAAGCTAACACTCATACAAATTTTTGGCGCAATCTTAATAATCTTTGGAGTTATCTTTAGCGAATTTGGTAAAAATTTTTTCTCTAGATCAAAACTAGTTTAAAAGACAAAAAGCTTCATTTGAGAGTCAATTTTCTCGTCTATAAATTCGCCGTCAAATCTCTCTTTTAACATCGCTAAAACCACCTTTTCATCGTAGCTTTTAGCTCCGTTTATCTCAAGGTGCCAGCAGATATTCTCAGCAGCTTCTTGCACACTTCGTCTTGCGATCCTTGTTTCGTTTAAAATTTCACTCTTATAAGCTATACTTTGCTTATTTAGCCACGCTTCAAGCCTATTTACAACATTTTTTTGAGAGAGAGTGCGTCCAAATTTTTTAAAAATGGCTCAATCAAATCAGAGCTTCTAGGATTATCCCAGCCAAGATAGAGTCTTTGCTTTGCGATGCTATGAAATTTAGCGAAATCTTCATCGCTAGCAATCGCTGGACTCATCGTACAAATAGCGATATCAAAGTGCTTTGTAGGCTTAAATTCTCTCCAAGAGCAAACCTCGCTGGTTAAATTTGTCACGCCAAATCTTTTGGCATCTTCATTTAAAATTTCTATCATATTTTTTGAGCTATCAATGCCAGTTATATCTTTTGCAGTTTTTGACAAAAATATCGTCCAAACACCGGTACCACAGCCTATATCAAGAATTTCTTTACCGCTAAAATCAACTCCCCAAGCCAAGGCTTTACTATAAATTTGCTGCTGGATAGCGCTGATCTTGCCGTCAAATCTTTGGTAGTTTGACGCCTTTTTATCCCATAAATTTTGCATTTTAGCTCCTTATTTTTTGGTTATAATTCTAGCAAAAAAGGCCAGAAATGAAAGATTTTATCTACAAAGTAATAATCCCGCCACAAGCCATTGATATGCACGGACACATGAATAATGTCTATTATTTCACTCTTATGCAAGAGGCTGCATTTGCACATTCTGCCGCGGTTGGAGACACGGTCGAGGCGCAGTATAAAAGAGGCGAGATCTGGCTCATTAGAAAAAATGAAGCCAAATATATAAAAAGCGTAAAATTGATGGATGAGATAGAAATTTACACTTACACACAAGCTGAAGGCAAGGCGACTTCGTGTAGATATTTTGAGCTTAAAAAAGATGGTGAACTAATAGCAACCGGCAAGACCGAGTTTGTTTATGTTGATCTAAAAACGAATCGTCCAAAAGCCATTCCAGCTGAGATCATTGCTCTTTACTCGTGATCACACTCATCACAAACGCCTTTTATCACGGCGCTTTTTATATTTTTAGCGATGTTTAGATGAGGCATATCGATGTTTGTGACTTTATGACAGACATCGCAGATAAAGTACGCTTTTGCCTCATTTGCTAGTTCGTAGTAGCTTTTATGATTATTTTCAGTTTTTATGACAAGGCCCTTTTTTTCAAAAATTTCTATGCTTCTATAAAAAGTAGTTTTATTTGCATTAAGGCTTTCTAAAATTTCATCATAACTTAATGGAGTTTTGGTATTTTGCAAAATTTCAACGAGCTTTATGCGAAAAGTAGTTGCCTTGATACTATGCTCTTCTAAGAAATTTCTTGCATTCATCCTTGCCCTTTTTATTTTTTGTATATTAACGCTAAAAGTTTTAAATTTCATTTAAAAAGCACTATATTTAGGCTTTCGTTCTTTAAGTTGCAACCAAGTTGCAATTTGCTAAACTTCCGCAATATTTTTTCAAATAAAGGAGAGATGGTGAGAAAGATTTTTGTTTTTTTAGCAGTTTGCGCTTTGTCGCTTTTTGCAAAGCCAGTTGTTACGACTAGTATATTGCCTACAAAATTTTTTGTTGAGCAAATCGCTGGTGATACACTAAGTGTAAATACAATGGTTGGCAAAGGTGCTGATCCGCACACTTATGAGCCAAAGCCAAAACAGATGAAGGAGCTTGAAAAGAGTGAGCTTTACTTTGCTATTGGCATTGAGTTTGAAGATACTTGGCTAGAGCGTTTTTCAAAATCTTTTAAAAATTTACACATTGTAAAAACACAAGAAGGTATCGAAAAGATCGCTATGAGCGATGAACATGAGCATCATGAACATCACGAGCATCACGAGCACAAGCATGAGGGTGAGCATAAACATGAGCATCACGAGCATCATAGCCATGACCACGAAGCTGGCGAACATCATCACCATCATCATGATGGCCTTGATCCGCACATTTGGCTTGATCCAGTTTTAGTAAAAACTCAAGCTGATAATATTGCTAAGGCATTAATAGAGAAATTCCCGCAAAATGCAAAGCTCTATGAGGAAAATTTAGCTAAATTTAAAGCTAGTCTTGACGAGCTTGATAGCTTTATCAAAAATACTCTAAAAGATGTTAAAACTCGCGAATTTATCGTATATCACCCATCTTGGGGATATTTTGCAAAACGCTATAACTTAGAGCAAATCGCTATCGAGATAGAGGCAAAGAGCCAAAACCAGCTGAGCTAAAAGAGCTCATAGAAGAAGCTAAAGAGCACAGTGTAAAGGTCATTTTCGTGGCTCCACAGTTTCCAACAAAGGCTGCAAATTTAGTAGCAAAAGAGACTAGCTCAAAGGTCATAAGCATTGATCAGCTCCCAGAAAATTGGTTAGATGAGATGAAAAAAACAGCAGAAATTTTTGCTAAGAGTCTATAAAAGATGTTAGCACGCCTGATTGTCATTTGCTTATTTGCTATAAATGCCTTCGGGTGTGCTCTTTGCTCGCTTTATAGCCCAACCGCTCACGTGAGCGTGAAATTTGATTCAAATGAAAACAATATCTCTACAATTGCTTTTTCTTGGACATTTTCGCAAAATTTCTCAGAGCTTATGAGGCAAAATTTTGACCTAAATCAGGATGAAAAGATAGATGAAAGCGAGATCAAAAAGATCCGCTTAAATTTACTTGATTATCTTGTGCCAAGGCATTATTTAACGAATATTGAGTACTTTTACAAAGATGAAAATGCTACAAAACTTGAGTTAAATTTAAAAAAGTATAAACTCTATTTTGATGAGGGTAGATTAAAATTTGACGTTAGTTTTAAGACAAATTTGCTTATCAAAGATGGCTTTGTGGTGTCTGTCGAAATGGACGATAAAGAGGGATATTTTAATTTTAAATTTACACAAAACAACGCATTTTTGGTATCAGATCAGTTTTGGACGATACCAAATCCAAACGCAAATTTAATATTTTTTACATTTTCAAGTAAAGCTGCAGCCAAAGCTCATAACGAAAAACCTGCATTAAAAGAGCTTCTAAAAGAGCCAAACTCGGTAAATTTTGAAGATGAAAATTTAAGCCAGATCGATAAGATCGATGAGGCCAAGTTTGATCTTGTTTCAAAAACAAGTCTAAGCATGCTTGATAGATTAAAGCAAATTCTAAGAAATTTTGATCAAAAAAGTCCGCTCACTCTGCTATTTTTAGCGCTCATATCATTTGGTTATGGCTTTTTACACGCTGCATCTGCGGGGCATGGCAAGGTGCTTACAAGCTCTTATTTTGCCGCAACTGGTGGAAGCTACGCCAAAGCCTTTTTCTTCTCTTTAAAGATCGGATTTTTACATGTTGTGGGTGCTTTTATCTTTGTGCTTGCTAGTTTTATGATGTTGCGTGAGATCAGTAGCGATCTGACAAAAGATACAGCAAGCGTTACGACAGCATTTTCTGGCGTTATTATCTTTTTTGTAGCGATTTTTATGCTTTATAAAAAGGTCAAAATTTATTTTTCAAGCAAAAAAGAGTTAAATAAATTTTATATTTTTAGTTCAAGCTTAAGTCAAAATTTGAGTAAAAATACAAAATTTACTAGCGACTGTGGCTGTAATATCTGTACTACAAAAAAACCAAAAAGCAAAGAAGAATGGCTAGTTGCAGCTGCTGCGGCACTTATTCCTTGTCCTGGCACGATACTTGTCTTTGTGCTAGCAAATGAGCTAGGTAGCTACTTTGCAGGCATTATAAGCGGCCTATTTATGGCGCTTGGCATGAGCGCAGTGATATTTTTAGCGGCTGTTTTTGGAGCCAAGATAAATGAGAGCACAAACATTAAGTTAAAAAAGTTTAAAATCTATGCCGAATTTATGGCTCTTAGCGTTATGCTTTGGCTTGGACTTTTTATTTTTACTACGACATTTACGCAAAAGAGTCTGTTTTGAAAGAAATTATAAAAATTAGAAATTTAAACTTTAGCTACGATAAGCAAGTGGTTTTAGAAGGTATCAATTTAGATTATAGTAGCGATGAATTTTTAGCTATCATCGGTCCAAATGGTGGCGGTAAAAGTACGCTTTTAAAGCTTATTTTAGGGCTACTTAAGCCTCAAAGTGGCGAGGTAAAGCTCTTTGGAAAAGAGCCAAGCGAAGTCAGTAAATTTATAGGTTATGTGCCTCAAAATTTTCTCTCAAATCAAAGCTTTCCGATGATGGTTTTAGAAGTAGTTTTAATGGGGCTAATCAATAAAAAAATTTTTGGTTTTTACTCGCGAGCTGAGAAACAAATGGCTCTTGCAGCCCTTGAGAAAGTTGGCATGAAAGAATTTGCAAGCGCTAGAATTGGCGAGCTAAGCGGTGGCCAAAGACAGCGTGTATATATCGCAAGAGCACTTTGTGCAAATGCGAAGGTTCTCGTTTTAGACGAGCCAACAGCTAGTATCGACACAAAGGGCCAGGCTGAAATTTATGAAATTTTAAAAAATATAAATGCAAGCGGTGTTGGCGTAGTCTTGGTAAGTCACGATCTAAATATCGTGCTAAATTATGCTACAAAAATCGCCTATGTGAGTAAAAATTTACATATCCATAAAACTCATGAAGATACTGCAAAAAGAGAATTTATAGAGCATTTAGCAAAATCTCATAGCCATTTTTGCGATGTCGAGATCGCACTTGGCGAATGTGAGTGCAAAATCAAAAGTAATGTTTTTAAGATAAAGAGATAAAATGAGTGAAATTTTAGAGTTAAATTTTATGCAAAATGCCTTTATTGCTGGCATCTTAGTTAGTATCATTTGTGGGCTCATAGGCTCGCTCGTTGTTATAAATAAAATGACTTTTATCGCTGGCGGCATCGCGCACGGAGCGTATGGCGGCATCGGACTTGCCTTTTTCTTCTCGCTTGAACCACTTCTTGGCGCTAGTATATTTTCACTCTTTTTAGCCCTTATAATCGCCACTATCACGTTAAAAGATAAAACCAACATCGACTCAGTTATCGGTGCTATTTGGGCATTTGGCATGGCTATTGGCATCATTTTTATCGATTTAACTCCGGGATACAATGCCGATCTTATGAGTTATCTTTTTGGCTCTATCTTAGCAGTAAGCGGGCAAGATATAACATTTATGAGTATTTTAGATATCTTATTTTTAGCACTCATTGCCCTTTTTTACCGTCAATTTGTAGCTATTAGCTTTGATGCAGAGTTTGCAAAGTTGCGCGGTGTAAATACAACATTTTTTCACTATTTATTAGTGTGCATGATGGCACTTTGCGTGGTGGCTACGATTCGTGTTGTTGGGCTTATTTTAGTCATCGCTCTTCTTACTATACCGCCATATTTAGCACAAATTTTTGCCAAAAGACTGGGGCTGATGATGCTAATCTCTACTGTCTTTTCAGTCGTTTTTTGCTTTAGCGGTCTATTTATTAGCTTTTATTTTAACCTAACAGGCGGAGCTAGCATAATCTTAGTTGCTTCACTTTGCTTTTTTGCTTTTTGTTTTAAATTTAAAAGCTTACGTCAGTAGCCATTCTTAACTGATAAAGCGTCCAAAAGACAAAACAAATGGCTGTGAGATAAACACTAAAAAATAGGGCCAACCATATAAATTTTATCTCAAGACCAAAATAAAAAACTACCGCGTAAAAAAGTGATCCTTGAAGCACAAATTGCCTAAATCCATTTAGCAAAAAGATGGCCACTGGGCGTTTTATAGCCTGAAGAGTGCTGCCTGAGACATTTATCGTACCATAAGCTACGTAAGCAAGAGAATTTATACCAAGATAAAGCCCTGCTATCTCCAAAACTGCCGGCGTATCATCAAAAATTCTTATCATATCTTCACCAAAAAATCTAATAAAAACACAAGCAAATACACAATAAATAAGCAAAAAAAGAAGCGAAATTTTATAGCATTGCTTAGCTCTTTTAAAATTTTTAGCACCATAGTTTCTTGAAACGATACTTAAAACTGCTGCGGCCATACCAATGGTAGGCAATACCAAAATTTGCTCTATCCTTAAAGCTATACCATATCCTGCTACGGCATTTACACCATAGTAGCTTATAAATTTTAAAAGTACAAGTGAGCCAAGCGACATCGATAGATAGTTTAAGCAAGCTGGTAGAGCTTGCTTTGTAATCTTTGCCCAAATGCTAAAATTTGGCACAAAATAGCTTAAATTTCTTGGCTCGATCATCTTAGCTTTTTTAACTTTTACAAAAAGGTAGATCATGCCCAAAAGCTGAACACTAGCTGTTGCTAGAGCAAGTCCTTTTACGCCAAGATCCAAAATGAATGCAAAAAAATAGCAAAAAGATGCGTTGATAAAAAGGCCATAAAATAGCCAATTGCGGTAACTTTTTGTATCTCCAAGTGCTACAAGCACTCCGTTTAGAGATTTGATAATCAAGAAAAATGGTGCAGCAAGAAAGATAACACCTGCGTAATCAAGTGCCTCTTTTAAATAGTGATGATCAGCCCCTAAAAAAGTGAGTAAATTTGGTGCTAAAAAATAGCCACAAAACCCCATAAAAATAGCAAATACCAGCACAAAGATAATTCCATTTGCTGCATAAAATTTAGCCATTTTTATCTTTCCTGCTCCAAGACTATTGCCTATTAGCGCAGTTAGTGCTGAGCCAAAACCAAGCCCAATGCCTACAATACTTAGATAAAGCAAAAAGCTCATAGCCATACCAGCTACGGCAAGGGTAGAAATTCTTGCTGCAAAAAATGTGCCCGCGACGTTATAAAGAGTATTAAACATCATTGCGGTGCCAGCTGGAAGCGAAAGCGAAATGATGAGCTTATTTAACGGGTCTTTTAGTAAATCCATGGCTTGATTTTACGTTTTTTATCTTTAAAATTTGTAAAGGATAAAATCAACTAAATTTAATAAAAAGCCATTACCTATTAGTATAAGTTAGGATTGATACCTTTTGGCAACGCATTAAATCTTAGAAAGCTTATTTTTATGTATATAAATTATTTGTGTAAAAATTTGTATTTCTATTAGTCTTTGTTATATTAAAAATTTAGTAGGACAAAAATCATAAAAAGCAAGGAAAATACCTTGCTAAAAATTTTATTTATATTTTATGCCCATGCCACCGAATTTAAGTGTATTAGCTGTCTTGTTGTCGGTAGTACTTTCGATTAAGGCTTTAACATCCACTAAGCCTGGCAAGCCCCAAACTTGTTTACAAAGACCGCCTGTTTTTATAGTTATTCCTATCTCACCAGTAGTATTATTTCCAGGACGTACTTCTAAACACTCATCATCTTTTGCTTTTACTGGTGTTTTTACATTTGACATTTTTTTGACAGCTTTGTTAATATCCGAATCAGTAGCAAATTCACCTTGCGAAGTATAGTAAGAACCCAAGTCCGAAATAAGTGTTTGTATATTTGAAGCAGTTTTTGATATCTCTGCATCATCCCTTGTTGCAGCTAATTTCGGTATAGCAACCGCAGCTAATATGCCCAATATAACGATCACGAAGATCAACTCAATCATCGTAAAGCCTTTTTTCATGACTTCTCCTCCCTGAAATATAAATATTTTCTAAATCGAGCGAATTGTATCATAAATTTCAAAAAAACAATAAAATAATGTACTATATAAAAAATCAAAAATTTGCCGATATAAAAAAGAAAATTAAAAATTTAGGGGCGTTATGAAGGGCGTTATACTTTGTCTATTTATCATCACGATTTCATTTTGCAAATATGAATCCTACAAACCTCTCACGGTAGTAAAATATAATGAAGAAAAGGCCCTGCTTGGTAAAAAACTCTTTTTTGACAAAAGACTAAGCCCGAATGAAAACTACTCTTGCCAAACTTGTCACAACCTGTATTGGAATTTAAGTGGAAGCAACCAAGATAGCATGGAAAAAGGCACTTTAAATCCTCCAACCATATTAAATGCTGCAGCGAATTATCTGTTTTATAGCGATGCAAAGATTAGCAATTTAAAAGATCAAGTAAAAGAGTCCATAACTTCTAGAATAGAACTAAACTCAGATAACGACAAGATAGTGGATTCTGTAAATAACATCTCTGAGTACAAAATTTTATTTAAAAAAATTTATAATGACGGCATTAATTTTGATAATATTGCAGATGCAATAGCTGAGTTTGAAAAGGCTGTCTTAAGTATTGATTCGCCATTTGATCGTTTTATATCAGGTGATAACAATGCCATAGATGATAGCGCAAAGAAAGGATTTGAGATATTTAATAATATAGGCTGTGCCGCTTGTCACAATGGTAGAAATTTAGGAGGAAATTTGACACAAGATATTGGCCGAGAAAGAATTTCTGCCCTAGATGCAAACAAAAGATTAAGAAGAGTGCCATCACTAAGAAATGTTACAAAAACTGCCCCATATTTATCCCATGGAGAGATAAATGATCTAAAAGAGGCTATAAGCTTTATTGGTAACTACCAGCTAGGATATGAGTTTAGCAAAGATGAAATTGATGCTTTATACTCATTTTTTCTGACATTAAATGGTAAAAAGCCTAGGATACTAAATGAGTACTAAACGAACAAGAACCGTACTTAGCTTCTTAGTAGCTATATTTTTCATTAGTGCATTTTTTATATATAAAGCAAATATAGCCATTGATACGGCTCATAAATTTGATGACGGGATTTTAAATCTAAAATTTATAGACAATGAGATAACTTTTTCTTTGAATAATATTTATGATGTCTCAAACTACGACAAACTCAATGCTGACATAAATTCTTTTGATACAAATTTGAGCAACCTTTCAATGCTTAGTGATGAGATGATGTTGTTTCATCAAAATAAAATAACAAAAGACCTACAAAACATAAGAGATGTATTTATTAAAAAAGCATTTTTTACACAAAGATCAGCTTATGTAAACTCATCTATAGATTCTTATATCCAAATAAGTCAATATGAGATACAAAATCTCGCACTTTCAAATAAGCTTGAGCCTATATTTTATGCGATAAAAGGTGCTTTGATGCTTAGTCCTGAAGCAATAGATGATATTTCAAAGCAAATAAAAATATATAAAAACGAGTATAAAGATAACCAAAAAGCTCAAAATGTATTAGACAAGATGCTTTATGCGACTCAAGCTACAAAAACTTTACATACAATCTCAAATAGTGCAAAAGAGCTACATCTTGATAATATGCTAGAAAATTTTAGAGATAAAATCCTAGAATTTCACTCTGACGCAGTGGATAACACAAAAATAGCTCAGACAATCTGCTTACTTACATTTATAATATTTTGTGCATTTGGCCTCTTTCAAATTAAAATGGCCTCAGAGCGTTTAAGACAGATAAAACTCCTAAGAACGACAGTCGAAAACGATCATAGCTCTGTTATCTATTGCGATAAATACAATAGAATTTCATACGTAAATAAAACCTTTGAAGAAAAAACTGGCTACAAACTAAAGGATGTAATCGGTAAAAATCCTAGAATACTAAAATCATATATGCATCCACAAAGCTTTTATGAGTCCATAAAAGAGGCTGTGCAAAAATCTCTACCTTGGGAGAGCGATGAGCTTATAAGCAGAACAAAAAGCGGTGATTTTTTATATGAAAAGGTAAAATTTTCACCATTTTTCTTTAAAAATAAATTTGAGGGCTATATAGCGGTAAAACTTGATAGGACTAAAGAGACGCTAATACTAAACGAGCTAACTCAAAAAAATGAACAAATAAAAATACAATCTTCAATCGATAAGCTAACAGGCTTTGGTAACTACTTTGCTTTAACTGAAATTTTAGACGCACAAAAAGATGGATTGCTAATTTGCTTAAGCATTAAGAATTTTAAAATTTTAAGATTCTTTTATCAAACTAAGATTATCGATGCAATGCTAAAAGCAGTAGCTGATACACTAAAGCTTTGCATAGATACTTCTGAGATAAAAGCAAAGCTATTTAGATTTCAAGATGACGCATTTTATATATGGTATGAAGGCGATAATATCGTAAGAGATATTGAATATATTAGAGAATATTTTGGTTCAAATAGAACAAATGTCACTATTGATGAAAAATTTGAAAATTTACCAGGCATAAAGATGGTATTTGGTGTTTCATTGCCAAACGACACCCCACAAACCAACCGCCTAATGCAATCAGTCCTTGCAAATCAGCTCGCAATAGAAAATGGTAGCAATATTTACTACTATCTAGAAAATGACGCTATCGAGATGAAATATCACAAAAACCAGCTGGCAGTTCAGCTAATCGAAGATGCGTTAGAAAACGATAGAGTCATAGTGGAAGCACAAGGCATCTTTAACTTAGAAGAAAATGAGACCGAAGCAAAGTATTATGAAGTTTTGGTTCGTATAATCGATCAAAATGGAAAGATACACTATCCGGGCGAATTTTTAGATATTGCCATGAAAACGCAACTATATCCGCAAATAACCAAAAAGGTGATAAGTCTTGCGTTTGATCTAGCCAAAAGATATCCAGATTATATGTTCTCAATAAATTTATCAATTACCGATATTGCTGATGCTAGTATGAGAGAGCTTATAGAGAGCAAGCTAAATGAGTGCAAAGATCCTAATAAAATTTGCTTTGAAATGCTAGAGAGTGAAGAGCTTAGCGACTATGTTGTGGTAAATTCTTTTATAAAACGCGTCAAAGGCTATGGATGTAAAATTTCGATTGATGACTTTGGCTCAGGATACTCAAACTATTACCGAATTTTGGAGCTTGATATAGACACCATAAAAATAGACGGCTCGATAATCAAAAAGCTTCCATTTGATGAAAATGCTAGAGTTCTAGTAGAAACCATCGTAAGCTTTGCAAAAAAGCAAGGCTACAAAATAGTAGCCGAGTTTGCAAGCTCAGAAGAAATTTTAAATCAAATCAAAAATTTTGGAATACCTTACGCACAAGGTTTCTTACTAGGCAAGCCCCGCAGAATGGAATAGTGGCTAAATTTCTATATCTATCCCAACTGGGCAGTGATCGCTGCCTGTGACCTCTGGCAAGATAAATGCGTCTTTTAGCCTATCTTTTAATCCTTGTGAAATAAAGAAATAATCAATTCTCCAGCCGACATTTTTAGCCCTTGCATTAAAGCGGTAGCTCCACCACGAGTAAGCGTCCGCTACGTCGCCATTTATAGCTCTAAAAGTATCTATAAAGCCACTTTTTAGCACCTCGTCGATCCACGCTCGCTCAATAGGCAAAAAGCCAGAAGTTTTGGCATTTGCCTTTGGATTTTTAAGGTCAATCTCGCGGTGAGCGGTATTTACATCACCGCAAAATATCACCTCTTTGCCGTTTTTTACAAGCTCTTTGCAGTAAGCTAGAAATTTCTCGTAAAAGTCCATTTTATAGGCTAGTCGCTCGTCATCCTTTTGGCCGTTTGGAAAATAGATATTAAAAAGCACGATATCATTAAATCTATGCTCCAAAACACGCCCTTCCGTATCGTCGAAAAAAGCTGCCTTTTGTGTAGAAATGTCAAAATTTGCTAGGCTCATCACACCAGAGTATCCAGCTCTCTCGCCTGAGTTTACACTTATATCTTTAAAGCCAAGATTATAAATTTCCTTTGGCACGTCATTTTCTTTGACTTTAATCTCTTGAAGTGCCAGGAAATCAGGACTTATCTCATCAAGCCAACCAAAGCCATCTTTTGTTACAAGTGCTCTAAGGCCATTTACATTCCAGCTAATAAGTTTCAAATTTCATCCTTTTTTTAATTATAATTATGCCAAAAATCGCAAAAAGGAAAATTATGAGGAACCAGCCAGAGTATAAATTTTTAAAAAATTTTGGCTACGCAAGAGAGGGTTTGGCTGAAATTTTTAAAAATGAAAAGAGCTTTCGTATAGAAATTTGCATATTTTTATTAGCAGCACTATCGCTATTTTTTTGGAATTTTGACCTTGTTTTTAATCTATTTTTGATTTTTAGCATGGCATTTGTGCTAGTTTGCGAGTGCCTAAACTCAGGCCTAGAGCGAGTAACTGATCTTGCAAGCCCAGACTATCACGCCCTAGCAAAGGCGGCAAAAGATGCAGGAAGTGCGGCTGTGATGATCGCAAATTTCTTATGTGGCGCGCTTTGGTGCGTGGCAATAGGATATAAATGGATCTAGCATGAATGAAGAAATTTACAAGGCAATAATTGGTGAGAAAAAGGTAGAAATTATAAATTTGCTAGTTAAAAGCTGTGATGAAAATGGCTTTATTGTAGTAAAAATTTCAGAAATTTGTGAAAAGCTAGACGTGAGCAAACCAACCGTGATAAATACCTTTAAGCTACTTGAAGAGAAGAAAATTTTCGAGCGAGTGAAAAATGGAGTTTATAGATTTAAAAATTTATAGTGGCGAGCAAACGCCTGCCACATCTTTTTAACTGATACTCTCAGTAGTGATCATGCTAAATGTCAAGCGGTCAGTTATCACGACTGGGCCTAGACGAATAGCTCATGAACGCCACCTACATTCTCGCCAGATGCATATAAATTTGGTATAGACATAGCTGTTTGAGAGCTTATGACATAGACTTTTGTATTGATACTTAGACCACCTATTGTGTGGTGAACTTTTGGCATGCTACACTCTGCATAAAATGATGGATAGGCTACAAAAGTAAAAAGTAATATAAATTTTAGCTATAAAATTTTTAAGTAAATAGCTTTAAAAATATTTACTACAACTTCTTTAAATTTATAACTTGGCTGATAATTTTTAGAGTATTTTAGATTTTAGTTTAAGAATAAAATTTAATTTAGAAGGAACGGAGCAAAACTGCTCCATAAATTATTTAACACCGACTATAATTTGAGTTGCTTTAATGATTGCAGTTACATCATCGCCTACTTTTAAAGCCAGGTTACCAACAGACTCTTTTGTGATGATAGCTGAAATTTTGCTACTATTTGCATCGATAATCACCTCTGCATTTACAGCTCCATCTTTTATCTCGCTTACAGTGCCTTTTATTTGGTTTGTGGCACTTAGTTTGATGCTATCGTCTTTTGAAACGATAACGCTTGAAGCTTTGAATAAAAATATAGCTTTTTTACCAACTTTTAGATCAAGAGCTTTCTCGCTATCAACTGTAATAGTTGCTTTTAGCACCTCACCACCTGCGAGTTTACCAGCGATCAGCGAATTTACCGCACCTGTTCTTACTTCAGAAATTTCAACATTTAATTGATTTCTTGCGCTTATTGACATTTTATCTCCTTGTTTTGAATTAAATTATGGTGAAATTGTAAGGTAGAATTATTAAGCAAAACTTAAAAGCTATTTATACAAAATTATAATATCAAAAATAAAAATTTTATACTTTTAAATACCCTAGGAATCGCTATTTGAGAAATAAAATCTAAAAATTTAATTTATATTATTTTGAAAAAAATAAGAAAAAATATTACTAATTACCACTTCTAAATATCTATTTTTTGTAAAATCCTTGTAAATTTGGCTTTAAAGCTGGATAAATTTAAAGATATTTTTAAGTTAAAGTAATGTTTTTAGGTAAAGAAATAAATTATAAAATTTGAAGTAAAAATTTGAAAGTTTAAATGCCAGCTTCTAGCATAGCTTCTGCTTGATAATGCGTAATAAGTGGCTCTATGATCTCATCAAATAATCCCGCAGCCATAATCGCATCAAGGCGGTAAAGTGTTAAATTTATACGGTGATCACTTATACGGTTTTGCGGATAGTTGTATGTCCTTATCCTGCCAGAACGATCTCCGGTGCCAACTTGGCTCTTTCGCTCAATAGTCTCTTTTGCAAGTCTCTCTTGCTCTTGAAGCTCATAAAGTCTAGCCTTTAGCACCTTCATCGCGGCTTCTTTGTTTTTGTGTTGGCTTTTGCCATCTTGGTTTGTTACAACAAGTCCAGTTGGTATATGCGTGATCCTAACAGCACTATCAGTTGTATTTACTGACTGACCGCCATGGCCCGAGCTTCTCATCACATCAACTCTTATATCATTTGGATTGATCTCGATCTCGCTATCCTCGACCTCTGGCATAATAGCTACAGTCACAGCCGAAGTGTGCACCCTGCCCTGACTCTCAGTCTCTGGCACACGCTGAACTCTATGTGTACCACCTTCAAATTTTAGCCTTGAGTAAGCACCTTTGCCTTTTATAAGCACGATGATCTCTTTAAAGCCGCCAGTATTGCCTTCGCTTTGGCTAACGATCTCAAATTTATATCCTCGAAGCTCCGCATATCTAATGTAAGCATTAAAAAGATCTCCAACAAATAGCGCAGCCTCATCACCACCAGTACCTGCACGAATTTCTAAAAATATATTTTTATCATCGTTTGGATCTTTTGGAAGAAGTAAAATTTTTATCTCTTCTTCAAGCTTTTCTCTTGAAATCTCTAAATTTTTAAGCTCGTCTTTTGCAAGCTCACCAAGCTCAGAGTCCTCAAGCAGGGCTTTATTTTCGTCAATGTCTTTTAAAATTTCTAGATATTTTGTTGCAGCAGTTGTGACTGGCTCGATAGATGATTGCTCTTTTGAGAGCTTTGTCATCTTTTCGATATCGTTTGCTATATTTGGATCACTAAGAAGCATAGAAATTTCATTATAGCGATCCAAAAATGGATGAAGTTTATCAGCAAACATTAAATTTTATAGATTAAGCAACTTTTAGAGTATTTACTAATTGTGCAAGGCGACTAACACGGCGAGCAGCAGTTTGTTTCTTCAAAAAGCCCCTACTTACGAAGCTGTGGATACTTTTATTAGCAACTTTTAAAGCTTCATTTGCAGCATTTAGATCTTTAGCTTCTACAGCTACACGCACTGCTTTTGTGATATTTTTAAGTCTTGTGCGGTAAAATCTATTTCTTTCTGTTCTTTTTATAGTTTGTCTAGCTCTTTTTTCAGCAGATTTATGGTTTGCCATAATATACCTTTTTGAATAATTTTAGTCGGTGATTATATTAAAGATATAATAAATTTAACCTTAATTTAAGTCATCCTTAATGAAAGTAAAATTTTAAGATTTTAAATTAGGTAATTTCTGATAGAATAGCACAATTTTATAATAAAAAGGATAAATTTATGAAACTATTTGGAACAGATGGTGTTCGTGGCAAGGCAGGCGAAAAGCTCTCAGCTCAAACATCTATGCGTCTTGCAATGGCAGCTGGAATTTATTTCAGAAAGACCTCAGCGACAAATGTGATTTTGGTTGGAAAAGATACTAGAAAAAGCGGCTATATGATAGAAACAGCCATCGTTGCAGGACTAACCGCAGTTGGCTACAACGTCCTTCAAATAGGCCCTATGCCAACACCTGCGATCGCATTTTTAACAGAAAATATGCGCTGTGACGCTGGCATCATGATAAGCGCCTCACACAACCCATACTACGACAACGGCATCAAATTTTTTGATAGCTTTGGCAACAAGCTTGATGAGACAATAGAGGCTGAGATAGAAAAAATCTTCTACGACGATGAGCTCATCGCAAACGCCCAAAAGACGATGACAGAGATCGGTGCAAACAAGAGGATCGACGATGTTATTGGCAGATATATCGTGCAGATAAAAAATTCATTCCCAAAAGAGTTAAATTTAAAAAATTTACGAGTAGTTTTAGACGTAGCAAATGGCGCTGCTTACAAGGTCGCACCAACTGTATTTAGCGAGCTTGGAGCCGATGTCATCGTCATAAACGACGAACCAAATGGTAGCAATATCAACCAAAACTGTGGCGCACTTCATCCAGAGGACCTAGCAAGCGAGGTAAAAAGGCTTCGTGCCGACATCGGCTTTGCATTTGACGGCGATGCTGATAGGCTTGTAGTAGTTGACGAAAACGGCGAAGTTGTGCATGGCGATGCGATACTTGGCTCACTAGCTGCATTTTTAAACGAGCAAAAGGCGCTAAAAGGTGGAGCTGTCGTAGCTACGGTAATGAGTAACGCCGCACTTGATGACTATCTAAAAGCTCGCAAGATCAAGCTGCTTCGCTCAAATGTAGGCGATAAATATGTGCTTGAAATGATGAAAGAAAATGGTATAAATTTTGGCGGTGAGCAAAGCGGTCACGTGATATTTAACGACTATGCCAAAACTGGCGACGGCCTTGTTACCTCAATGCAAGTTGTTGCGATGATGCTTAAAAAAGGCAAAAAAGCTAGTGAAATTTTTGGCGAGCTAAAGCCGTATCCACAAATTTTGCTAAATTTAAAGATCACAGAGAAAAAGCCGCTTGATAAGATAGAGGGGCTAAAAGAGCTTGAGGCTAGCCTTGCAAAAGAAGGCATAAGATCGCTCTTTAGATACTCTGGTACTGAAAATTTGATCAGACTTTTGCTTGAGGGTAAAAATCAAACTTTAGTTGAAAAACGCATGGATGAAGTTGAGAAATTTTTCATAAAAGCCTTAAATGCGTAAAAACTTAGTCAAATTTTTCATCGCGTTTTTCGTCATTTTTATCGTTGATCAAGCGATAAAAATGATATTTATAGATGGCTTTTCGTGGGACGGAGAGTTTTTTTCGCTAGTTCTTACATATAATAAGGGCGTTGCATTTTCGATGTTAGCCTTTTTAGATGAGTGGCTGAAATTTATCCAGATCGCCCTCATTTTAGGCGTTTTTGTCTATCTAGTTGTTGAGAAAAAACTGCTTTGCTCGCATGCCATTTGGCTTGGAGCTTTGCTAGGAGCTGGCAGCTCAAATATCACAGATAGATTTATCCATGGCGGCGTCGTGGATTACGTCTTTTGGCACAAGTGGTTTAACTTTGCGGTCTTTAACTTCGCTGACGCGATGATCGATCTTTGCGTCGTGATGATACTTTGGCAAAGTTTTAGAAAAAGGAGAGAGAGTGGGAAATAATATCTACGTCGCATACGCGCTTTGGCTATTTACTGGCTGGCTTGGAGCGCATAGAATTTACCTTGGTAAATTTATCACTGGCTTTTTGATGATGGGACTATTTTTTATCGGTTACTCTTTACAAATCATCCTCGTTGGTTATTTATTCTTAGCTATTTGGGGCATTTGGTGGATCATCGATGCATTTTTGGTTGGTGCTTATGTCGAGAAAAATTTACAAAAAGTCGAGCTAAAAGAGAGACTAAAACTAAAAGATAAAGAAGAGGACTTAAAAAGGCTTTATGAGCTTTTTGAGAGTGGTGCGATCAGCAAGGCTGAATTTGAAGCTAGAAAAGAGATACTTTTTAGATAAGGAGACGTTATGGCAGAATATTATCTTTACTTAAAATACCTCCACTATTTGTTTTTCATCTCGTGGATGGCAGTGCTGTTTTATCAGCCAAGGCTCTACGTTTATCACGTAGAAAACATGGACAAGCCAGACTTTGTAAAAGTGGTCGAAGTGATGGAGTATAAGATGTATCACTACATCGGTTGGGTCGCGCTCATTGGCTCATTTTTCACTGGCATTTTGATACTTATTGCAATGCCTGATCTTATAAAAACTGGTCACATCCATGTCAAAATTTTAGTTGTCATCTTAATGGCTATCTATCACCTAGACCTTGGACGCTATATGAAGCAGCTCAAAGAGAAACGCTGTAACAAAAGCGGCATCTTCTTTAGAGCCTACAATGAAGTGCCAACTATCGCGATGCTTATCATTATCTGGGTCATGATAGTAAATCCATTTTAAGGGAATTTGATGAAGAAATTTTTAGCATTTATCGCTTTACCAGCACTCTTACTTGCAGCGACTCAGTACTTTGAGCCGGTGCAGATAAAATTTGACAACAGACTCTACTCATTGGCATATTCAGCCAAGCCTGTGCCAAATTTATTCACACAGGAGTACTTGCTCCCTGGCGAGAAGCTAGAGAGTTTTAGCTATATGCTCTCACTAAATACGCTTAAATTTGACGCTACGCCAGAGCAAGCAGTCGAGCAAAAGATAAATGATTTAAAAGAGCTAAAGGCAAAAGGGCTAAAAGTGGCTTATAAAAAGGGCTCGCTGGCAAATGAAATTTATCTTGATATCACGATATTTTCAAACCTAAATGGCGTACCAACAGCTGAGCACTCGATATATCGCTACACCAAACAAGGTGGAAATTTAGTCCTTTTTACCATCCAAAGGCGTGCTTATAAAAAAGAGGGCATTCAAAGATTTGCTACAAATTTCACGATCGAGTCGCAAGATTTTAGCAAAAAAGCCCTAGCCACACCTTTTCCACAAATCATCAATAGATAGAAAAATTTGAGTGTAAATTTAACCTTTGCACTCAAATTTTAAAACTAGACTTAATAAATTTATCTAAAAATAAAACGAATAGTTATATGATAAGCAAAACTCAAAAAGGATAGCCTATGATACATAAAATTCTTATCGCAAATCGTGGTGAGATCGCAGTTAGGATAGTCAGAGCTTGTAGGGATTTACACATCCAAAGCGTAGGAATTTACACAGCACCAGACAGCGAGTGCTTGCATGTAAGGATCGCTGATGAGGCCTATCAAGTGGGTGAAGATCCGATCAAAGGCTATCTTGACGCCAAAGCTATCGTAAAGCTTGCTAAAGAGTGCGGGGCTGACGCGATACACCCAGGATACGGCTTTTTAAGCGAAAACTACGAATTTGCAAAGGCGGTCGAGGACGCTGGGCTTATCTTTATCGGTCCAAAGGCTGAAGTGATCAGAAAAATGGGTGATAAAAATATCGCAAGATACCTAATGAAGAGAAACGGCATACCAATCGTTCCAGGCACAGAAAAGCTAAATGACGAGAGCATGGATGCCATAAAAGAGCACGCTAGACGCATAGGCTATCCAGTCATTTTAAAAGCAAGCGGAGGAGGAGGAGGCCGTGGTATCAGAGAAGTTTGGCAAGAAGAAGATATGCAAGATGCCTTTGAGTCGTGCACCAGAGAAGCAAAGGCATACTTTAACAATGATGAAGTTTTCATGGAAAAGTTAGTCGTTAACCCTAGACACATAGAGTTTCAAATTTTAGGCGACAATTATGGCAACATAATCCATCTTTGCGAGCGTGACTGCTCTATCCAAAGGCGCCACCAAAAGATCATCGAGATCGCACCTTGCCCATCTATCAGCGAAAATTTAAGAAAGATAATGGGCGTAACCGCGGTGGCCGCTGCAAAGGCTGTGGGCTACTCAAACGTAGGAACGATCGAGTTTTTGCTAGATGACTACAACAACTTTTACTTCATGGAGATGAACACCCGTATCCAGGTGGAGCACGGCATCACTGAAGAGATCACTGGCCACGACTTAGTCGTTAGGCAAATAAGGATCGCAGCGGGTGAAATTTTAGAGATAGAGCAAAGCGATATCAAACCACGTGGCTACGCCATAGAAGCTAGAATCACAGCTGAGAATGTCTGGGAAAATTTCATCCCAGCACCTGGCACGATAGAGGGTTACTACCCTGCTCTTGGCCCATCAGTAAGGGTCGATAGCCACGTCTACAAGGACTACACTATACCACCTTTTTACGACTCACTCATCGCAAAACTAATAGTAAAAGCAACCGACTATGATCTCGCTGTAAATAAGCTCGAAAGAGCACTTGAAGAATTTACCATCGAAGGCGTGAGAACGATCATCCCATTTTTGCTAACGATCAGCAAAAGCAAGGAATTTAGACGTGGGTTTTTTGACACTAGCTACGTCGAGAAAAATTTAAAAACTATCCTTGAAAACACCTATGACGATATGAATAAAGAGCCAAACGACGACCTAGAAGAGGTCATCGTAGAAGCGATAAAAAGGTATAAAAAGAAGAGATAAATTTATCTCATTATGGCTTTGGCGATAAATTTCGCCAAGGCTAAATTTCCGCGCAAACTGCGTACGTCTTAGCTTTATAATTTGCCATAGCGTAGAGCTTGCCACCGCTTACTAGTATGATCTGATCTGTGCTAAGTCTAAATTTCTCAAACTCTATCTTTTTTAGTAGCAAGCCATTTTTAGCGCTTATCAAAACTGGCTTATTTTTGTGATTTGCGAGCAAAATTTGACCATTAGTCCAGGCAAAGTACTATGTGCCGCTGGTTTTAAATTTAAATATCACTTCACCATTTTTTACCTCAACAGCGTATAGTTCTCCACTCTTGTCAGCGGTGCCAAAGTAAAGCACTCCCTCACATAGAAAACTAGCGTGTAGAGATATGCGCCAAGCTTTAGCCGCCAGATGGTTTTGCCTGTTCTTGCTCCCTGCTCTTTAGGCGGCACACCCTCATTTAATTTTTTATCTTTTGCTCCACTTTTGAATGCTGCGCCGCCCAAAATTTCTTTACACTCCACTATAAGTGCGAGCTCATTCGTACGCAAAAGCCCTCAAGTTCGTATGTTTTAGCGTCATCATAAATCTCTTTTATGGGCTACGAGGCTTTACCAAGCCAATTTACCTCATCATTAACCCTTTGTAACATCTCACATTTGGCAGTTGCTAGTTTTCTTAGTTATCTCTATCAGCTTCTTAAGATTTTAAGATAGAAGTCAAGAGATTTTTAACAATTTCTTTCAAAGTGCGGAACGTCAATAAAGTTTTTAAAATTACCGCCCCAACGATTAAGAGTATTCAAGCTCTCCCAATAATTGCCAATATCTTGTAATTCTGGTTTTGATTGTAACCAAACATTATTCTTAAATATATGTAGATCTATTGCACATCTTTTTAAATGATTTGAAT
>LVWL01000010.1 GCA_002092835.1 Campylobacter concisus
TTTTTAACTTCTATCACGAGTGAGAAAGCTAAATTTGAAACATTGCCTAATAACCATGAGCTTATCAAAGTTTATTTTGATAGTTTTAAAAATGATGAAATTTTAGTTGTTTTTGAAGCAACATCAAATTATCATTTAGCACTTCAAAAGGCTTTATCTGATTTAAGTATTAGATATTGTGTTACAAACCCCTATAAATCATCTTTATTTTTAAAGCATCTTAGCACTATAAAAACTGATACAAGCGATAGTTATGGCTTGGCTGTTTATGCTAGGACTTTTAAAAGTGAGATTGCACCTGATAAATATAATACCGAGTATTTAGAGATAAAAAGTTACAATTCAGCCTTAAATTTGCTCCAAAAAATAAATACTCAACTTAAAAATTTTAAAAGCTCTCAAAAAACTTTAAATAATAAAGTAATTGATGACGTTATCGCAAATCTTATAAAAGAGATTGCAAAACTTCAAGCTATGCTTCAAAAACTAGCTTTTGATCTTGTTAAAAAAGCTATTCCAGAAACAGAAGAGATCATTAAAGAAAATAAAGGCTTCGGCATTGATCTCGCTTTAAATTTATTTCCACAACTGCATTTTAATAGGGATAAATCTGAAAAACAATTTATAAGTTTTATTGGTCTTAGTCCTAGAATTTTTCAAAGTGGCTCAAGTGTTCATAAAAGCCAAAAGATAAACAAAATGGGCAATTCTAATATAAGGCGTATTCTATTTATGACTGCATTATGTGCAATTCGTTTTAACGCTAAATTTAAGGCACGTTATGAGCGTTTGCTAGCTAATGGTAAAAAGAAAATGGTTGCTGTCGTTGCTGTTATGTGTGCGATAGTCCGTTATTTAAAAAGCTTATTCCCTTTTAATCCAGAAATAAAGGCTATTTAATGAAAAAAATTCATTATAAGCTAATCTTTTCAGTTCTTGAAATCCTATCATCTAAAAATTCTTTAACAAGGGCTGATATATGCGATCATTTAAAGATTAGCAAAGCTTATCTTTCTCAAATTATTAGTAATAGATACTTAATAAAAAATCAAATTTTTTCAAAAAGGATAAAAAAATGGCAAAAAATGCAACAGCTCCATTAATGGACAGCACAAGCGAAAATCTTTATAGAGAAATTTATCAATCTCTCAACCAAAATTTAGATTGTTTCGAGCAAAAGATTAAAGTCTTAAAGACTAAAAAGATCGATGGTAAGCAAAAGCTAGATAAAGATAACAATCCCATTGTAAACGAGCTTGGAGAGTTTGAAAAGTGGGATGATAGCTATGTTCTGACTTTTGTCGCTTTAAATAGCGGTGGTGAGCATACCACAAGGATAACGCAAGAGCAATACCTTGATCTAAAAGATGACGAAGTTTATATCGCTAGTGGTAAGATCGAATATAGGATTTATAAGGACGCTTATAATTCAACTCCAGTTATTGTTTTTAATAAATTTGTCCCTGCAATTGATAGTTTTGTCACGGCAATGCTAAAACTTGAAGCACTTAAAAATGGCTCGAATGCTTGAAAAATAGGGGCTAAACCTTAGCCCCGTGCCTAGACTATCAGCAAGGTTAGGCGGGACAAGCTGGGTTTTATTAAAGGTTTAAAAATGATATATAAAGACGATAGATTTAAAATACTTCATCAAGGTATCGATACTTTAGTTATAGGCGTAAATTGTATTGATGAAAAATTTTTTAATACAACTTTTTCAAGCTTTATTCGTAAGATAGCTACACTAAAACAACAAGCACAAAATTTACGCACATTTGGCGAAAAGTATATTTTGGATGATTTGGGCTTTGATTACGGAAATTTTAAAGTATCAAGTAAAGGCTTAGGTCAATATTTTGGATATTTTTCAAACGATGATATATTTTGCACCATTTCAGATACTAAATTTAAGCCAAAAGGGCTGTATCATTTAAAAATTCAATTTAGAAGCATATTTTTACTTAAATATGGACACGTTAGAGCCTATGAGCTTGTAAATAAATTTTTAAGTGATATATTTAAAGAGCATTTTAAAATAAGTGTTTTAAGGCTCGACCTTGCAACTGATGTAACTGGCATAAAATATACTCCACAAGATTTTTTACAATTTAGAAGTTTAAAAAGAGTTTCTAACTATTCAGATCAATATAAAAAAGATGACGATGATTTAATAATTGATGAAAATTCGCCAGTTTTTAATGATATAACCGAAATTAATGTCAATAATTTTATGCGTTTTACTCGCTTTGAAGGTGTAAGCTTCGGAAAAAATCCGCATATGTTTAGGGTTTATGACAAAATAAAACAAGTTCAAAGCAAAAATATTTCAACTCTAATTTTCACAAAATGGGAAATAAACGGCTTTAACCCTGCTGTTGATATGTTTGTATTTAGACATGAAGCGGAGTTTGGGCGATCTGCAATAAAAAGATTAATCCCTATTAATGAAAGTGATGAAATTGCTTATATTTTTAATCATTTGGGGGCTTTTTGGTCGCAAGGGCTTAGTATTTGTAAATGGTATGATCTAACTGATGATGAAATTAATCGTTTAACTGCTGGCACTATTCAAAGTGATAGTGCAAGAAAAATTTATCAAAGATGCGATTTTGATGATAATAGGCTTAAATTTTGGGATATGCTCTTGCCTTGGGGCGATGATAAATTTAAAGCTCTTACTATGCACGATCTTATTCAGTCAAAGGATATTAAAAAAGCAAAAATGGCTTTAAAAGCCTTTGTAAGTGCTGTTTATACTAATTTGGGTGTTAGTGGTGAAAATTTTTTATATGTTTTTACTAAAACACTTAAAGACCTTGAAAATGATGGTTTAACTCTTCACGAATACGGCTTATCAAAGCTTGCTGGCAATTTTTTAAAAAATGAAAAACTATAAAAAATCAGAATTTAGATATAGATAATCCTCTTTTTGATGTTTTTAACGCTTCTTTAAATGATTTTTTTGTTGCCATTAGCAAAATAAGAAATGATGATTATATTCATCCTATAACGAATGCTTTAAAGGGGTTTCAATGCAAAAATTGAACGCTTATGGTCTTTTGGTGTGTGAATTATTAGATAGTGGCAAGGATGTTATTTGTATTGATATTAAATGTCCTTTCGTTAAAAGGCTTTACGCCAAAAAGCTTGGTTTTATTTGGGCTGATATTGTTATTGGTAGTAGAAAGGCTTTTTACTCGGCTCTTGATGAATTAAATATTCTTTTTATTCAAACAAATTTGAAAAAGCTATTAGATAGTAAAGGCTATTCTTTGCGAAATGGTCGTAAATATATTTTTGCTGTTAAACAGCCTAGATTAGATTTATTTTAAAAAAGGGTTATAAAATGTTAAATATTATTAAAAATTTAGGTGCTTTCTCTTTAAGTGATAGCGGTTCTTTAATAAATAGTCTTAGTCAGTACCAGCCTTGTAATTATTCTTTAGATGATATTAAAACCATTCATCGTTGTAATGCTAGTGATCCGATATATCTTAAAGATATTTATTCTAACCAAATTTTTGTTAAATTGTTTGATTTTTTGGTTTATGGTGGCGATGATGAATTTTTTATTTGTGATTGTATTTTAAATCCTTTGGATGTTTCTGATATACGTTTTGCTATCTCTGGTCTTTACGTTGAAATTGAAAAGAAAGATATACCAAAGGGGCATAAACTTCTCTCTTCTGATTTTAATCTAGCTAATATTTTTTCTTCTGCTCTTCTTGATTTGCCATTTTCAACTATACAAAGTGATATTACTTTAGGAGCTTTTTCTAAAGGTCAAATCGTTCAAATTAAAGATTTTAGCTTGCCTTTTTATGTTTTAGGTTGCTCTTTATTGCAACTTGGTCTTAATAAATTTATTCTTTTTTACGATGTTTTTTGTCTTGATTATGAATTAGTAAAACTTGGTGTTTTTAGTGTTCGCCGAATTTTTGTTCCAGCTGGATTAGTTAGACCATTTAAATTTGATAAAACATTTTATAAGTATGTGATTGCTTTATATGCTTATATTTTTAAGAGTTCTGCCGTTAATTCTCTTGATTTATCTGATGTTGTTAAACAAATTTTTGAATATTCTGGCGAAGAAGATTTATTTAGTTTATTTTTAAGATTACGCAATGAAGCCGTTGAAAAGCAAGCTAAATCCGAAAGTAATGAGCCACCTATTTATTTATAAAGAAAGGGATTTTAAATAATGTATTCTGGTATTACTCAAGCTATTAGCAAAGTTAGTCAAGTTAATAGTGCTCTAAAAGCTGGTGGGGTTGCTGGTGCTATTGGTGCTGGTGCTAATTTTGATTTAAAAGATAACCCTGTTGCTGATATAACTGCTCTTGGTATTTGGGGCTTAAAAAATGTTTATAATAGTTTTTTTGATAAAAAAGAAAGTGTCGATGTTGATAAAAATATAAAAGAGCTTAGTGAATATTATGCTAAACAACGTGAAGCTAAAGCAATAGACACACAAAAAGAAAAAGAAAAACCTAAAGAAGATAATTTACCTAAGCCATCTGATAATGATAAGCCTAGTAGTGTCCCCCTAACTTTACTTGGTGTTTTAGATCAGCAAAATCATATATTAAAGCTTATGTCTTTAAATTTGGCTGTTTTAGGAGCTGTGAAAAATAATGCTTTTGATAAACAAGCTAGCGCTAAAAAAGATAATTTATATAATCAATCTCCAGAAATTCAAGGGCGTGTTACATTTGATAGAAAAACTGGATATTGGGTTGATCCTACTACTAAAACGCTTTATAATCCTTATACTGGCGATCGTATATATGATAATGCTTCGTCAAATACTGGCGGTAATTCCGCTGTTTCTACTGGTGTAGATTTTAAAGAAGTGTTAAAATCTCAAGAAAAAATTAATAGTGAAATTTCTAAATATATCTCAACTATTGGCGAAAATCAAAAAGTATATAATCAAAATTTAGAAAAGCTTGTTGTTAATTCAAAAGAGTATTCGCAAGCTATAAAAGATGGTTTGGCTGGTGTTAAGCTTAAAGCCAGTGTTGCTGTCGATAATAATTTAAACGCTTCTTTGGCTATTAATAAGCCAGTTGAAATTACTTTACCTAGTTCTTATGTCGATAATCAAAAAATACTTAGTGATAATTCAACTAAAACGCTTGAAATTTATAAAGAAAAAGCTGATTTTTATAAGACTTCGATTGCTGTAAAGGATCTCGATGGCAATACTATTGCTAACGCTTCGCCACGCGATATTGCTTTATCTCGTCAAGCTGTTCAGGCTCGTGTTTTAACTGATGAAAATAGTTTTGAATTAGATAGCGATGCTTTAAATTTATTTGATATACCTATCCCAAATTTTAAAGATTTGTTTGATACTGAATTACCTAGTAAAACTCTACTTAAGGATTTAAAATAATGGCTGATAAACGTTCTGAAGCTGGAAGAATTTTAAAGCTTGGCATTGATGAAATGTTTGAAGACTTAACCTATAGCGTTGCTTACGATCAAGTTTTATCTAAGTTAAAAAATAGTGGTATGGACGACGGAATTTTAAAGGATGCAATAAATAGCGGTGTTACTATTATGTTTAGCGCGGCTTTAGTAAAGTATATTCAACTTCAAGAAAGTGTTGTAAATAAAATTATGAGTATTGTTTATGCTGGTGTTGTGGCTTTACTCTCTCCTTTAGGTAGATATGCCAAAAATAAGCTTAGTAATATAAAAGGCGTTAAACTTAATAGAATGCTTGGTTTTTTAACTGGTAATTTTTCTGATCGTATTGGTGTTGCCAAAGTTTTTGTGGAGTGTGGTAATCAAATTATCAATACTAATAATTCTAATAGTTCAGCACTCCAAAATGTCAATACTGTTATTAATCAACGTCAGCATATTTTAGAAACTAAAAATCAAGAATTTAACTATGCAAAAGCAAAGGTTGATAATATAAATCAAACCCTACTTTTTAAGCTTTTTAGCTCTCGCTTTACTCCGCAAGATAAAGAAATTCTTAGACGTATAACTGGAAGTGATAAGATTGATATTGACGCTTTAAATCACGTTGCTGATTTTATGTTTGTTACTGATGATGCTGGTAACGTTTTGGGGCTTAGTGAAATGTTTATTACTATGATGAATGGACTAGGCTATTTTAATGGAAAGGATAAAAAGCATGGCTCTTGATTGTGAAAAAGCTTTTGAAGAAGAAATGAAGAAATTTGATAGTATTGGTGCTTGTCTTGCTCGTATTGAAAAAATATTAACTGACAACTTAAAAGATAAAAAAGATGATAAAAGTGGTTTAGCATCTTTGGATGAAACAAATCGTCTTTTAAAAATTCTTTGCCGTGATCTTGTAGGTAAAGAATAATGGTTTCTTTGCTGTGTGGTTGCTGTAATAAGAAAAAAGATTTTACTTTTTTTATTGAGAGAATATTATTTTTTCGTTCTAATACTGAAAATTTAAATGCTAGTATTGATGAAAAATATGATAAGAAAGATGCGCTTTTTGATTGCGGTTTTTCTGGTAATAGTTGTATTCGTGATAAGCGTATTTCTTCTCTTTTTGGTCTTGGCTTTTATTTTTCTGCTTATACTAATTCTAGCATTAAAAAGGCTAATGCCCCTTTACATATGCATTATAATAGCGATGATGCTGCCGATTATGAATATAGGGTAGGCACTGATTTTTTAACTCCATCTGGCAAGATCAATATTATGGATTTGCCTAGCTCTTCTGAAATTTCTTCTTATTTTGATAGTAATTTATTCTTTTCTTTTAGTGATCGATCTGATTACTTTTATTTTTGTATTCCTGCATCTTTTAATTATGCAAAATATACCAGCCGTCTCTCCTTTTCTGATTTTTCTTGTTATTCGTCTTCTAGCCCCTTTTTTAGAAGTGATCTTCGTCTTGGTCTTTTGGATTGTGACTATACTGGTATTCATACTGAAGCTTTTAATCTTTTTTCTATTTTTTCTAGTTTTGTTAATAAATCTTTTGTTTATGAATTTTCTGATTTTATTAATATATTTGAAAATTATCTCTCTTCTTTTTATTCTCAATTTTATAGCGATGTAACTAACTTTAATTTACAACATCGCTATTTATCAGTTTATCGATTTTCAAAAAAGGAGTATTATGCCTATCTACAAAATTACACAACAGCAAGGCAATAGGGTTATCACTTCAACACTTGAAGCCAAAAGTGTTTCCGATCTAATTGCTTTTTTAGATGCTGTTTCTACTGCTGAGATTAAGTATATTTATAAAGTCGAGTTCGAAACTCAAAAAACTAATTTTCCGTCTGATGACTTCAATTACAATAAGCAATTTAAAGCTTTTGTATCTAATAAAAATCGTATGTGCAAGCAAATTTTAATTCATAATGTAAAAAAGACTAAAAACGAAGCTGAAATATCTGCTTTAATTAAAACACATTTAGAAGTAGGCGGACTTGCTGTAAAGGGTGTTTCTTGTTCGCTTTTTATGGATAAGTAAAATTTTAATAATTTGTCTTTATAATTATTTCTTTATATAAAAAGGAGTTGCTCATGCTTAGAAAAATTGTTGCTTTTTGTTTGTTTTTTAATATTTCTTTCGGATATAGTTATTTTGATAATTTAAAAGAGTCTTTTATTAATATGTCAGATGTTGAAGCATCTGAATTTATTTGTAAAAATTATCCTTATGTTGTTATGGCTTCTGGTCGTTCTTATCTTAAGGGGTCTATTTGTTATGTCGATTATTCTCTTTATGATGATAAAAAATTGGCTGAAGCTGAAAACGTTTTAAATTATAAATTTTGTAATTATGATGAGTTGAAAGCGTTTTTACACTCTAAGGGCTCTTTAGAAGTTAAATTTTATGGATCAAATAAAAATTTACTCAAAACTATCCGCTATAATAAAGTTTCACGTATCCCTTGCTCTTTGATAAAATTTTAAATTTTTTTCTGTGTTGTTCTTGATAGATATTGTCCCCCCTCCCAAACACGGCGCCCACCGCTCTGCGGTGTGTGCCGTGTTTTCTTTTTTTCCTTTTAGTTTATTCTCTTTTTATTATCTTTTTTCTTTCTCGATCTTTTTATCTTCTTTAGTTGTTTTTTTGTTTGCGTTGTGGCGATAGTTTCTGCGATTGCTCGGATATCTTAAAACTTATAATTGTGTCTTTTTGCTAGCTATCGCCACGCAAACACCACGCGGACGAAAAACGCGAAAGCGTTTTGAGCGTGCTGAAGCGTCCTTAATCTAACCTTAATTATTTAACTTTCTCTTTTTTGCTTAATATTCTCTTGTTTAAAACGTTTTAACAAAAACAAGCAAATTTAAAAAAGTCGAATGACAAAAGAAAGGATAAAAAAATGTTAAGACAAACAATAGATGGACTTTATGCAAAAAGTCTTACTTTTTCTAGTGGTAGTGATGAAGATGCTTTACTTCCGCTTTTAGCTGGCAAAGTTGAAAGTTATTCAGTCTTTGGCGATGGTGGCACTGCTTTAGCTTCAACACCTGATCCACTTAATCGTAAAAATGTGATCGTTGGTGCTAAGACTGCGACTGGTAGAATTTCTACTATGGTAACTATCCCGCACGTTAAACAAAGTTATATGTTTCAAAATTTTCTTTCTGATTTTACTGGCAAATTAGATGCAAATTATGATACTGCTGTTAAATGCGATTATGTAACTTTGAAATTTGATAGACTTTAAGGAGTAAGAGATGTCTAAGTGTTTAGTTAAAAATACAATAAATAATAGAACTTATGGCTTTGCTTTGCCGTGCGGTGGTGCTGAAGCTAAAGCATTTTGTGATAATGCTCTTGAAGGAACTTACGTAATACTTTCTCGTGCTAACGAGCAAGGTAACTCAAGCGAAGCAAGCGTTATTGAATATACTATTACTGGTAAAAATACGGCTGGCAATAAAACTACTTTTAGCTTTTATACTAAGCCTAGTATCGATGAAGACCAGATCAAAACCGCTTTAGCTGGTAAAAAATTTAATGGCGTTAAGTTTGATGAAATTTACGTTATTAGTGCTAGAAAAGTAAAATAGTGTTTTCACTGTTAAATTTAAGCTCCCTATTTGGTAGGGGGCTGTTAATACATATATTTGCTTATTCTATTTTACTTCTTTATATTTCTTTTTTAAAGGGTGAAGTAAGAAACTATGATGCTAAAGTTAGCACTTTAAAAGCTCATTTAGCAACTGAAAAAGAATATACTAAAAACGCTTTTTTAATTATTGATAATCAAAATTTAAAAATTAAGCAATTAAAAATAGATAGCGAAAAAATATCTAAAGAAAATAATATTTTAAATCAAAAATTACAAAAACGTTTTAGCACTATCGAAACACCTAAAACGGACGACTGCTTAAGTAAGCTAAAATTTTACGATACTTTACTTTTAGAGTTTAGCGATGGCAATTATTCCAAATAAACTATTTTTCTTTTTCTTACTGTCTTATCTTGTTTTGTTTGTTGGCTGTTCTGCAAAATCTTCACAAGGTGCTATTAAAGAAGCTTATATGCCTATAGAATGTAACGTAACAATTCCAGATAAGCCTGCTTTTGATCCATTAAATCCAGAAAGTTTAAAAGATTTAATTATTTACTGCATACGAATAGAAGATTTATTAAAAGGCTGTGTAAATGGACAATTTAAACAAGGACGATAATTATTTAATTTTGGTTCTTTTTGTTGGATTTATAGCCTCGATTTTAAATCTTGAAACTAAAGATTTCTCTAAGATCAAATATAAAATTTTATCTTATTTGCTTAGTTTTTTAAGTTCTATGTTTTTATGTTGGATTAGTTATGAAATATTTTTTTTCTTTCTAAACAATATTAGAGTTTCGGTCGCTCTTGCTGGTTTTGTAACTTGGCGTGGCACTGATTGGATATATTCAAAAATTGATAAAGCCTTAGATAAAAGGATAGAAAAGGATTAACATGACACTTGGCGAGCATCAAGAAGCTTTTATGAAGGATGTTGAAAAACTTTTAAATTATATTCATTCTAATGGGTATTCTATAAGGGGTGGCGAATTAGAAAGGACACAAGCCCAGCAAGAAATTTATTATAATAGTGGTAAAAGTAAAACAATGAATTCAAATCATTTAAAAAGATGTGC
>LVWL01000011.1 GCA_002092835.1 Campylobacter concisus
TTCTTATCTGGGTTAAAGGCATTTGAAATTCATTGCATTACCAAAGGTATTTTTCACCTTCTATAATATTGTCTAGTTCATATCATTTTCAAATTTATATATTATGTCTAATAAACTATCTATTTTTTCACACACATTCTTTTTTAATTCAGCATCTTCTAATGTAAACATAGATAATTCAATTTCATTTTCTATATTAGATAATATCTTTCTTAGCCATTGCTCCTCTATAGAAACTATTTGCATTTCTGTTTTATATATCTTATCTTGAATAATTTGAATATCAATATCGCCATTAATAAATTTATTACAATAACACTTCAAATCATCAATTAATTGTGGATATATCCATTTCATTGGCTAGCCCTTATAACACTAATTATAATATTATCATTATTTTCAGTTACTACTCTAACATCACCAAGCTGATAAATATTTCTATTAACACCATCTTCTTGGATTTAAACTTCTTTTATAATGTCTTATTATAATCTTTAATCATCTTCGTATCTTATATAAAACCAATCCATATAATGTGGCTGTTTTTTAATATTTTTCCCATTGTATTTTGTTAATATAATTTTTTCTTTATATTGTCCGTTTGCATCTAGTTCTGGTGATACGGAATATAATTCAGTTAAAGCATACGAAAAAATATCATAGTCTTCATCTGTTGGTTCATTGTCTAAATAACCATATAAATAAACAGTGCCATCATCTCCATAATCAAAGGCAATGCCTCTTACATTTGGTCGTATTTCTCCTAAAAAACCTACATGCAATCCGAATAGAAGTATTGAATAAATATTTTTCATAATACACCTCAAAATTTGTCTGGAAATGCTGGAACGATATGAGCCCCACCATTTTTATCAATATGAACTATTCCCCAAGTAGTATTTTGCGATGATGAACCATCATATTTTTTACTTCGCCTATGATACGACCAAAATCAATTTTAAGTTTATTTTCATTTATAACTCGTATTTTTTCACTTTGTTATTTTTTAGATCATTGATTAGCTCTTTTGGATCCATATTATAAGATAATGTGCTTCTATTTTTAGCAAACCAGAAGTTTTAATGGTATCCACAGTAGTTAGTCCGGACATTTTTATTGAAATTTGTAACATTAGCATAACTTTGAAATATCATAAAATACAAAAATACAAATGCAAAACTTAAAGTTAGTAACTTAAATTTGAGTCTTAATTTGTATTTGGTTTTTTATAGGCTTGATAAGTCATTTGTTATCCTAATAAATTTTTCCTGTTTTTCTATTGACCCAGCGAATATCTGGGCAATCTTTATACCAAAATTTTACAAAACTATCATTATCGTTAATTCTACCATATAATGAATTTAAATTTTTAGGAAGTTTTTGCCTTATATATTCTATTATCGCATCCGAAGTAGTATCCCAAAATTTAATATTTTGAATAATTTTTTCTTTTTCTCCACTTAGTGGCGATACAACAAGTATAAGCCACTATCAATAAATTTTTTTAACAGGTATAGGAAAGCTTCGACTTCATCTTCAATTGTTTCAAATTCTAAATTATCTTGCGTAAAGAGCGTTAGCAGGAACAGCCAAAATAATCAGCATATATTTCCATATAATTACTATCTATATTTTTACGTATTTTGGAGATATTTTTCATTTGAATTTTAGCTCCTTATATATTTGCATTCCTTTTTGATGTGGTAGGCAAATTATATAATGTTAAATATTTTTTACTTAATGTTAAAGTGTATCCAAAATCACTAATTTTAATTGTATTATTGTTTTCATCAAAAAACTCAACTTCACAATCTGTTGTATTATAATCCATTACGATTGTTCCCATAGTTCCCTTTTTAATAATAAAAATAACATCTTCATTGCCAATTTTACTTTTACAATGAGTAATAAAATAACCACTTTTATCTTTTACTAAATAAATATTGTATTTAGCTTTTACAACATCTAGTTCATTAAACATTTTATATCCTACTTTTTCGTCGGAATAGCTGTTATCAACCTAATATTCCCATCTTTATTTTTTATCCAAACAAATTTTACATCAATGTTTTTACTATTAGCACCAACAATAGGAATAATTTGTTCGTATTTTTGTCCATATTGTGTTAATTCGGTTTTTATTGCTACTTTTTCATCAAATTTGATTTGCCTTGCTAAATCATCGGCATTTGTTTTTGTAAAACCCAATGCTTCTTTAAACCATTGAGCCTTAGTAGCTCCTGTTTTATGTGTTGGGTCTAAAAGATAGTTATTCAATTTTATATCTATACTTTCTTTTGTAATATCATTTACAATCTCACTTCCCCCAGCAACAACTCTTCCATCATTACTATTATTGTTCAAATTGTTTGCGTTATTATTTGAATTTGTAGTAGTTGATTTAGTATCATTTGTCATATTGTTTTTGCCACTTTTGCCGGTATTTACTAGCTTGCCACTATTTTTTGCTATTTGTCCTACTTTACCAGCTGCTCCAAGAGAACCTATATTTTCACCTAGTGCGTGATAACTTCTATAATTTATAGAGCTTTGATCACCCATCATACTATCTACGAAATTTTCAGCCATAAATTCTTTTATATCTGCATTTACATTTTTGGCTGTTAGGATAGGATGATAAAAAGCATTATTTAAACCGTTTATTGAATCTACTGGATGCAAGATAATATTTCCTATATCAGCAAGTCCTTCGATTCCGCCTACTGCAAATCCACCTAGACCATACATGGTTGATTTTGTATAATCTAATATGCCAGGATTTGTTTTAACGCTTAAATTGTCTTTGTAAAAATCTTCATTGTTATAGGCATTTAAGGCATACATATACCTATCCTCATATTGCTTCT
>LVWL01000012.1 GCA_002092835.1 Campylobacter concisus
TTTAACAATTGTAAGTTAAAAGAACTTTCTGCCCTGCGTTTTGCAAAACAGAAAGTGAAGTATATAGAAGTGATGCTTAAATGCAGATAAAAATCAGGCTAATTTTTTAAAAACCCATAAAGAAATTTTGAAGTCCAACTTTTTCATTAAATATAATATCTTTTTTGTTTGGATCATATTTAAATTCGCTTAGCACTTTTTTGCCCTCTTCTTTAAAATATCCAGCAGATATCAAAGTAGGCTCAACAAAAGCTACTTCTGGCACTAGTGTATCAAAAAAATTCGTCAGACTTTCATCGACACTTATTTTTCCACTAAGAGACAATTTATCAAAAATTTCTGACTGATTTGTTCCCTTCTTAAAGCCATTTACTGCTGCATCCAAATTTAGCTTTAAAGTCTTATCTCCTTTTTTAAAGCTTAATGTATCTATTTTTATGCTTGGATTCTTTTCTAAGATTTGATCTATTATCTCATCAAAATTTAATCCAGCTAAAACATTATAATTTTCTTCATTATTTAAATTATTAAGCTTGTTCAATACATTATTTAACACAGGTACATTGATATTTGCGATTTTGCTATCAAAGACAAAATCTGTATATTTTACTTTATCAACTGCTACTATACCTATTTTTATAACATCGTCTGATCTTCCAAGATCATTTGAGATTTCAAATTTTGAGTCATACTTAAAGTCATCTATCAAGATATTACTTACATCATTAGATGCGAAAGACACCCTTTTAAATTTAACTTTTGCTAGATAAGGTACAAGCTGGCTCTCTAAAATTTTTGAAAACTTAACCGGCTCTTTATAACTTGAGTCAATATAAAACCCTTCGATATTTAGATCAACTTTATTGTATTCACTAAAATCTTTCAAAAAAATCTTATCTGCTTCAACTTTTAAGCTGTTTATACTATCTTTTGAATCAAGCGTCATACCAATTTTTATATCTTTTGTATTAACGGCAGTTTTTTGCTTATCATTAAATTCAATATTGCTAAATTTAATATCCATATCTTTATCACCAGTTAGGCTAACTTTTGTTTTAGTTGTTGCAATAACATTTGATCCCATAAATGTTGCGATAATATTTTTAATCATATCGTTTTGGATAGAAATTTTTGAGTCTATTTCAAAGCCATCTATAAAAGCAAGCACTGTATGAGAAATTTCATTTTCTACTTTAAAAACCAAATCCTCATTTACATTTTTACCAAATATATTTTCCAAAAGATCTTTTGAAACACTAAAATCAAATGATCCTTTTGAGCCAAAAAAACCTTTTTTGTAATTGTTATTAGAAATTTTAAAGCCCTTAATATTGTTTAGATCATTCACTATTCTTTGATAGTTTTTCTCCACCTCATTTGAAGCAAAATAAACCGCTCCAATGGCCACCACGATAACCACGATTAAAGCAGATATCACCTTTTTCATGCTTTTCTCCTTTTTGTAATATGTTGTAAAAAAAACCAAATTCCAAGCAACAAACAAACCATGGCAAGAGGCATAATATATCCATGCTCGCCAAGATAGTCGCTTGCACCTACAAAATAATCACCCGCTTTAAAGCTGGCAAATCCGATAATGACCGCCCAAAGCACTGACGAGATCGAATTTATAATGCTAAATTTATAAAATGAATACTTCGTAAGTCCAAGCGCGATAGGAACCAAAGTTTTGACGCCGTAGATAAATTTCTTGATAAATATTATCTTATCGCCATGTTTTTTAGCCAAAATTCCTGCATAAGCAAGCTTTCTTTTATGATTTTTGATATAAGGCATAAGTGAGTTTTTATTAAATCTTGCGACATAAAAAATTAGCGTGTCACCAATTGTATTTGCCACAGCAGCGACAATTATACTAAGAGTGATGTCCATCTTGCCAGCAAAACTTAAAATTCCAGCGGCGATTAATGCAACCATGCCGCCACCAAGGCTATAAAAAAACAATACAATATAGCCGTATGTTGAAACTGAGTTTATGATATCTTGCATTAATCTCCTAAAAGTTTAGATGCAGAGGCTATTAGCTGTTCATAGGCATAGCCACTTTGCTTTAAAATTTCTTCTCTTGCACTGATGACTGCTCCACCAAAGCTAGCACCCGCAAAAAAACCATCATTTGCGGCATATGCGTAGATATCACTTGAAAATTTAAAATCGCTTACTTTACTGTAATTGCGTCCAATATCACCAAAAGCTACTGATAGCTTTGTATCAAGCGTGATCTTGGCATCCTTAATATCATGGATAATACTATCTTTAAATATAAAAAGCACAAGCGAACTATCTTCATAACCAAGCTGTATACCGATGCTGCCGCCACTTATGCTAACTGGTAAAATTTCACTTGGCGAGTTAATGTTGCCAACAACCATGATGCCATCTCCACCCATACCACCAACTACAAAACCGACCTTTTTAACACTTGGAAAGATGATCGTCGCTTTTGACTGCTCGATTAGCTCTTTTATAGGAGCGTTTCTAGCGCCTCTCATCGTTGTTATAAACGAGTTTGCCGAGTCCAGCACGAGCTCCTCGCTGGCAAAGCCAATTGAGAAAAATAATAAAATTGAAAAAAGAAATTTCATATTTTGCCGTTATTTTGCAAAATCAACAGCGCGAGTCTCTCTGATGACGCTTACTTTTATCTCACCAGGATACTGCACCTTGCTCTCGATCTCTTGAGCTATCTCTTTTGCTACAAGCACTGCCTCGTCGTCGTTTATGAGTTTAGCATTTGCGATGACACGAATTTCACGGCCTGCATTTATTGCATAAGCTTGTTTGATACCGTCTTTACTTTTTGCGATATTTTCGATCTCTTCGACACGTTTTAGGAAGCTCTCAAGCACCTCACGCCTTGCACCTGGACGAGCTGCACTTAGTGCGTCAGCTGCGCAAACAGCCGCACTTTCTATACTTGTTGCCTCTTCGTGGCCGTGGTGAGCGTAGATAGCGTTGATGACTACTGGATGCTCTTTGTAGCGTTTACAAATTTCAGCTCCAAGATCAACGTGACTGCCCTCATACTCGTGAGTTAGCGCCTTACCGATATCGTGAAGTATGCCAGCTCTTTTTGCAAGCTTCTCATCTCCGCCACACTCAGCTGCGATGATACCAGCAAGGTGAGCTACTTCAAGGCTGTGAGCCAAGGCATTTTGTCCGTAGCTTGCTCTAAATTTAAGCTTGCCTATTAGTTTTACTATCTCTGGGTGAATTTTATTTAGACCAAGATCCATGACGATGTTTTCGCCCTCTTCTTGTATGCTTTGCTCAAATTCTTCAGTCACTTTTTTGTGAAGGTCTTCTATCCTCGCAGGTTGGATTCTTCCATCCTCTACCAAAAGCTCGATCACTCTTGTTGCGATCGCACGCCTGTAAAGGTTAAAGCTGCTTAGTATGATTGCGTGCGGGGTATCATCGATGATGATATCAACTCCAAGCACCATTTCAAGGGTCTTGATATTACGTCCTTCTTTACCGATGATCCTACCTTTTAGCTCATCGTTTTTGATATTTACTACATTTATCAGACGCTCAGCCGCAAATTCTCCAGCAAATCTTGACGTAGCCTGCGCCAAGATGTAATTAACTCTCTTTTTAGCCTCTCTTTTTGCTTCTTCTTCGTATTTTCTAACGATATGAGCGATATCCGCACGAGACTTCTCCTCGACCTTTTTAAGCACGACCTCTTTTGCTTCTTCTTCTGTTAAGCCAGCAGCGTGCTCAAGCACTCTTATTGCTTCTTCTACTTTGTTTTGATAAGTCGCTTTTAAATTTAAACCCTCTTCGTAAGTGATCTTTGCGTCTTGCTTATCTTTTTCAAAAAGCTCTTTACTCTCGTTTAAAAGCTCTTGCTCATTTAGCAAAATTTTCTCTTTTTTGGCTAGTTCATCAAATTTACTTGCATACTCTTTTTGAAGCTTTGTCGTCTTGTCATCGTATCTTTTTTTGGCTTCAAATTCAGCCTCTTGTACTGAAATTTTAGAATTTTTAAGCGTTAGCTCAGCTTCATACTCAATAGCTTTTGCCTTTGCTTTTGCTTGTTCTAAGAATATGTTGTAGTTTGCATCATTTATTTTTTTGGCGTATAGATACCCTGCTCCAACGCCAGCCACACCGGCTCCTAAGCCTATTAAAACCTCTATCATTTATTCCTCTTTTTATATAATTTTTATTTGGGGTTATATAAAAGTCTGCTACCGCGTCTTGTGTACTTGAAAGCACATCTTTGGTATAAAAGTCTTTTATCTCAAGAAAAACTATCCGTTTTGGCTTAATAGGCAAAGAGTCAAAAAATCTATCATAAAATCCTTTTCCATGCCCTATCCTAGCCATAGCTCCATCAACCCCAATCGCTGGAACTACTGCCATATCAAGTCTAACATTATCCATTTTTTTGCCAGATGGCTGTCTGACATTAAATTTATAAGTTAGAAATGGCAGTCGCAATCTTACCATCTCTAAGCTAAGACCTACCATAAAAGGGGCAAAAATTTCACATTTATGTGATAAATTTCGCCTTATTTTAAGCACATCAACTTCGTAGTTAAGTGGCAAATAAAACAGTACTTTCTTAGAATTTGTAAAATTTATCAATTTTAAAAGAGTTTTCGTAGCTTTATAATGCGAGCATTTGGCCTTAAATTTAGTAAGTTTCATCAAATTTGCTCTTGCATTTTTTCTAAATTCATTTTTTTCTAAATTAACGCTCATTTTATGCTCTTTCTTGTATAATCCTGAAATCTTATTCAAAAGGAAATTTATGACATTAAAACGAGCAATTATAACATCACTTTGCATTTTTGCATTTTTTGGATGCGGCGACGAGAACAAGCAAAAAAAAGAGCAAAATACAAGCGAACAAACGCAAGGCAAAATTTTAGATAAAAATGCTAGCAAAGATGAAAATTTAAGCAAAGACTCACTCACTCCAAAAATGAGTGAAAATGCCCAAGATAGCGAGATAAAAGAGATAAATCTAAAGCTGCTAAGTGGAGCAACTATGCAGATTACAAAAAGAAGCAATGGCTTTGATGTAAAAGATGGTAAAAAAGCAACGCTTTACGTATTTTTTGCCACTTGGTGCCCTCCTTGCAAGGCTGAGATCCCGCATCTAAACAACTTAAGTGAGAAATTTAAAAATGAGCTAGATATCGTTGGTGTGCTACTTGAAGACAAAAGTGAAGATGAAGTAAAAGATTTTGCTCAAAAATATAAAATAAAATATGAAGTCGCGGTTGGCGAGGGAAATTTTTTATTTGAAAAAGCGATGGGCGGTATAAAAGGCTTGCCTGCGTCAGCACTTTTTAAAGCAAATGGCGACTACGTTCAGGGCTACATCGGTCTTGTACCTGAAGAGATGCTTGAAAACGACATAAATAGGGCCACAAAATAATGCTTGATTTTCTAAAAAAAGGCCTTGAGAAGACTTTTGGAGCGATAAGTTCAGCGAAGAAGTCAAAAAAGATAGACAAAGAGAGCTTAGAAGAAATTTTACTTGAAGCTGACGTAGCCTATGAGATCGTAGAAGAAATTTTATACTACTTGCCGCCACAAGATGAAGTGAGTAGAGCTGATCTTAGGCGCGTTATGAGTAGCTATTTTATCTACGAAAATGAGCGTGTGATCGAGCCTGATAAGCCATTTGTCGATCTCATCCTTGGCGTAAATGGCGCTGGCAAGACGACAACCATCGCAAAGCTTGCAAATTTATATAAAAATAACGGTAAAAGCGTTATTTTAGGTGCTTGTGATACATTTAGAGCTGGAGCGATCGAGCAGCTACGCCAGTGGTCAATCAGACTAAATGTGCCAATAGTCGCCACACAGCAAGGGCATGATCCTTCAGCTGTTGCTTACGATACGATTAGCTCAGCCCTTGCAAAAGGCATCGACCGAGTCATCCTAGACACAGCTGGCAGACTTCAAAACCAGACAAATTTGGCAAACGAGCTAGAAAAAATCGTTCGTATTAGCAAAAAAGCTTACGAAAAAGCACCTCACCGCAAAATTTTGATTCTTGATGGCACGCAAGGTAACGCCGGAGTTGCGCAAGCGAAAGCATTTAACGATATTGTCTCGCTTGATGGCGTCATCATCACAAAGCTTGACGGCACTGCAAAGGGAGGAGCGCTATTTGGCGTGGCAAGAGAGCTTGAGCTACCTATATTTTATATAGGCGTTGGCGAGAGCATGGATGATATCATCAAATTTAACCCGGATGAATTTTTAGACGAGCTCATGGACGCCATTTTTGAGTAGAGTGAAATTCCTTAGCAAAATTTGCTTTTTCGCTGCTCTTTTGGCGATCGATTTTCTTGCATTTACTCAAAAAAGTCCCACGATCATCGAAAATTCGTGGGATAAAGCAAATCATTTTTTAGCTTTTTGCGTCCTATACATCCTGCTTTATCTTGGCTATGAGTTTAAAATTTTTAAAAATTTAGCCCTGCTTTTAGCCTTTGGTGTGCAAATAGAGCTCGTTCAGGCATTTTTACCAAACAGGGAATTTAGTCTGCTTGACATCGTGGCTGATATGATCGGAGCGGCTTTTGGAGTGATAGTAGCTAAAATTTTAAAAAGGATAATTTATGGCAAAAGCAAAGCCAGTTTTTGAATGTCAAGCCTGCGGTAATCAACAGGCAAAGTGGCTGGGTAAATGCCCACAATGTGGGGCTTGGGATAGCTTTGTCGAGCTTAGTCAGCAAGAGATAAAGATAAGTAAAGAGATAGTAAAAAGCACTGGAGCGCCTAGTAAGGCTGTAAGCATCGACGAGGTAGAAATTCAAAATTTTACGAGATTTAGCACCAAAGATAGCGAACTAGACCTTGTTCTTGGTGGTGGCGTGGTTGAGGGCTCGCTAGTTTTAATAGGTGGCAGTCCGGGCATCGGTAAATCAACCTTGCTTCTAAAAATTGGCTCAAATTTAGCAAAAGACGGTAAAAAAACACTCTATGTAAGCGGCGAAGAGAGCCAAAGCCAGATAAAAATGAGAGCTGATAGGCTAAATGCGGTGGATAAAAATTTATACCTGCTAACTGAAATTTGCCTAGAAGATATCTTGCTTGAAGTGCAAAAGAGCGATTATAAAGTACTCGTGATCGACTCCATACAAACGCTTTATAGCCAAAATATAAGCTCCGCTCCAGGCTCGATCACACAGGTTCGCGAGATCACATTTGAGCTAATGAGGCTAGCAAAGAGCCAAAATATCTGCGTTTTCATCATCGGACATATCACCAAAGAAGGTTCGATCGCAGGGCCCAGAGTGCTTGAACACATGGTCGATGTGGTGCTTTATTTCGAGGGCGATGCGAGCAGAGAGCTAAGAATTTTGCGTGGGTTTAAAAACCGCTTTGGCTCGACGAGCGAGGTTGGCATATTTGAGATGAGCCAGCATGGGCTGGTTAGCGCAAATGAAGTCTCGAGTAAATTTTTCACACGTGGCGGAGCGATGAGTGGCAGTGCGATCACCATCATAATGGAAGGCTCAAGAGCGCTTAGCATCGAAATTCAGGCGCTTGTTTGCGAAAGTGCCTATCCAAAACGAGCTCAACTGGCTTTGAGAGAAACCGCCTAGATATGCTACTAGCCCTACTTGAGCGAAAGCTAGAAATTCCACTTGGACACTACGACGTCTTTATAAACGTTTCAGGTGGCGTCAAGATAAACGAGACAGCGGCCGATCTAGCCGTCATCGCAGCGATAATCAGTAGCTTCAAAAACCGCCCTATCAGTAAGGACAGCGTCTTCATCGGTGAGCTAAGCCTAAACGGTGAGATAAGAGAAATTTTCAACCTCGATCAGCGACTAAAAGAGGCAAAAACGCAGAAATTTAAAAATGCCATCATCCCAAACAAACCGCTTGACACGCAAGGGCTAAAATGCTTTTACGCAAAAGATATCACGCAAGTGCTTGAGTGGATGTAAATTTATCTTGCCAGCGACTTAATATCAATACTTTGCTGGCTAGTCCATGTTTTTTGAAATTTATCTTTTGCATAAGTCTTATGATATCTATGCTTTTTCTTTGAAATTTAAATTATAAAAATTCCATTCTTTGCTTATAAAACACCTATGCACTCTTATCCACTTTAAGCTTTGCCACTTTTTCTAAAATTTCAAACATGCTCTTGCCACTATCAAATTCACTCTTTATAAATTTATAAAGCTCTTTAAATCTCTCATCGGCTTCAAGCTTATAGGTGTGAGATTTTTTAGTAACTTGTATAGGTATAAATTTCTTCTCTCTGGCATTGTCTTCTTTTTCAAGGTTATCTATATTCTGAACACCTTTTTCGTTTAGCTCTTTTAATATATTAACAGCATTTTTAGCATCTTCGCTAGATAAAGTTATATTAAACCGCTCTTTTAGTGCATATTTAGCCCACTCCTCTTTAAACTCATCAACGCTCATATCACTATCAAGCAGATCAATAGTCCTTGAGTTTTGCATAAATAGCAAATCACTATCGCCACGATATTCATTTAAAAATTCATTTACAGTGTATGGGGTATCTCTTAAAATTTTTGGCTTATCATTGTCTGGTTTTGCTTGCTGACCTTGTATATACTCTACAAACAAACCCTTGCTTTCATTTATGAAATTTTTAAGATCTGATAGCTGCTCGCTTGTAAAGTTAGGATCATAACCTCTAAGCTTTCCTATGATAGTGACTTTTGCTTCATCGCCCTTTGTAAAGCCAGATAGTGGATATATATGTCTATCATAAGACGCAGCTTGAGCTTTTCTATCAAGCCTTGCATATTTAGGAAAGCTCATACCATATCCCATATCGTTACTAAGTATCTCGTTTATATCGTTAAATTTAAAGCCCATCTCTCTTGCTATGTTCTCTCTTGAGAGATGGTTAGTAGTTGGGAGGTTATTAGAAATTCGCATTTTACTATCCTTAGTCTCTTTAGCTCCATTAAATCTTAATTAAAGATATCGTCTTTTCTTTAAAAAATTTTATAAAAATACGTTTTTTAAATTTATCAGAAGTAGTTAAAAGATATTAAAAAGCTTTGTAAAAATGTATAAATTTTAGACAATCATCACTGCAGCTACAGCAAATCCGCCATCGTGAGTTATGCTAAGGCTTGTTTCTTTGATATTAAAATTTGTATAAATTTTTGGGCTAAATTTTATCTTTGGTGCATTTTTTGCGTCTTTGCTAAGCTCAATGTCCAAAAAGCCACACTCTTTGCTGATACCCACACCAAGAGCTTTGCTAGCTGCTTCTTTGGCCGCCCAAAATCCAGCCAAAGTCGCATCATTTTTTGCCAGCGTGATCTCGTCATCACTAAGAAATTTTTTTAAAAAAAGCTCGCCGTAACGAGCTTTGAGTCTAGAAATTCTATCTATTTTAATGATGTCAATGCCTATCATTGAACCACAAAATCAGTAAAAAATATATTTTTGATGTAGCCATCATTTAGCACTTCATTTAGCTTGCCTACAATCTCGTCTTTTAGCCTATCTTTGCCCTTTGTGGTGCTTACTTCTTCGTAAGTTTTTGACGAAAGTGTCCTGATGATAATGTCTCTTAAAAGTGCCTTTTTCTTATCAAGCTCAGGAGTTAGCAACTCATCGCTTTGCTCCATATCGATCTTAGTTTTAAGAAATCTTGAGCCATTTTCGCTAAGCAAATTTACAATAAACTGATCAAGCGGATATATCGGCCCCATATTTGAATAGTCGTTGCTACCATGCTTTGCCTTATTTTGAGCTGGCATGGACTGCGTTTGAGTCTGAGCTGGTGTTTGCGCCATATTTGCCTCTTTTGGCTCATCAGAACTAAGCATCAAAAACGCGACTAGCCCTCCAATAACTAGCAGCAAAACAAATATCGCAATGATAATTATCATTAATGCACCATTGCCACCTTTTTTTGCTTTTTTCTCTTCAACTTCTTCAGCCATCTTTCCTCCTTTAAGTTTTGGCTATAATTATACAAAAAATTCGCAAAAATGAGAAAAAATGATACATAAGACAAATGCTGCCAGAGCTTTAGATAAACTAAAAATTAATTATGAAATTTTAGAGTATGAAGTTGATTTAAACGATCTTTCAGCCCTCCACGTAGCAGCTAGCACTAAGCAAGATATAAAGCAAATTTATAAGACTATTGTTTGTGAGTGCGAGCCTAAAAATTTTGTCGTTGCTTGCTTGCAAGGCGATCTGGAGCTTGATCTAAAAGCACTTGCTCATGCGTGTGGCGCCAAACGCTGCGAACTTATAAATTTAAAAGATCTAGAAAAGATCACTGGCTACATCAGGGGCGGCTGTTCACCGCTTGCTATGAAAAAACACTTTGCCACATTTATCGATGAACGTGCAAAAGAGCAAGAGTATGTGTTGGTAAGCGCTGGAGTGAGAGGCAAACAGATAAAAATAGCACCAAATGATCTTTTAAAGGCTTGTGAGGCAAGTTTTGCCAATATCGCTAGGCTAGCTCTTTAAAAACTCTATAAATTTAAACTTCTCGCCTAAAAACTCGGGCGAGAGTAGAAATTTCGCCTGTTTGGCTGCATTTTCATAGGCTTGCTTGCTACCATTTTCAAGTACTAAAGATAAAATTTCATCCACGCCAAGATCGCAAACTAAAGCTTCGTTTTGTTTTTTAAATTTAAGCATCTCAAAGCCAGCCTCATAAAAAGCCTCTTTTACTTGCTTAAAGCAAAGACTATAAGTTAGATCCGATCTTTTAAAATATGGCTCAAGGTCTGAAATTTCAAATAAAGAAAATACTTGATGGTCTTTAAAAACTCTTAGGCTAAACTCATTTTTTGGCTCAAATTCGCCGTAGTCAAAGCTTAAAAATCTTACCTTTTTTGCCGCATTTGCAAGCTGTAGCGCAAATTTAGCGTAGCTAGTTGATATCTCGCCTTTTTTTATGCCAAATTTCTTTGCAAGAGCTAGCAAGTTTTGATCTGCTTTTTGCCAGTGAAATTTTAGGTCTTCGTCCACAAAAAGCATATTTTGCCCATCTATCACCTCGCAGCTAAATGCGTCAAGCAGCTCATTTGAGATAACAAACATTTCATCAAACGAGCACTCGCCCAAATTTTCATAGTGTTTTATTTTGATATCATCGCCAAAGCGTTTTGCAAAAGTCTCAAGCTGTTTTTTACGTAAAATTTCATGAGGTTCGATGATTATAAACTCTAAATTTGGCAAAATTTCTGGCTCAAGCGTAAAAATTCCTTGCGCAAAATCAGCTAGCATTTCACCTGAGTTTGCACCGATCTCCACAACCTTGCAAGAGCTAGAAATTTCGCCGTTTTTAAGCAGCTTTAAAAAGTAGTTCGCAAGGCAAGCACCAAAAAGATAGCCAACGCTTACATTTGTATAAAAATCGCCCTTTTTGCCGATATCTACGCCAAATTTATAGTAGTTTTCATTGACCCAGATATCAAAAAACTCGCTAAATTTCATAGATCTGGCAGCTTCCAACCCCTGTAAAATGCAAACATCCTAACCGTAATACCAAGAGCAAGTAAAAGCATGGTAAAAAAGATATTACTAAGCCCAAGATGATAAAGCACAAAGTAAGCAAGTCCTACTCCAAGACTTATCGTGCCGTAAAGTCCGGTGCGTAAAAACCAAGGAATTTCGTTTAGTAAAATATCCCTTAAGATGCCGCCACCAACGCCATTAAAAAAGGCCACCATCATGACGCCAAAGACATTGTAATTGTACTCAATCGCAACCATCGCCCCAACGATGGAAAAACAAATAACATCGATCGCATCGGCAAAAATAAAGACAAATTTTTTCTCCAAACCTTCTCTTTTTGTGTGTAAATTTGTAACTCTAGAGACTACAAGCATAAAGATAACGACGCTTATTGGCATATAGTGCGTGAACGAATAAACTGCCCTACCAACGAGCATGTCACGTACAATACCACCTCCAAGTGCGGTCAAAAACGCAGACAAAAAGACACCAAGCCAGTCGCACTCTTTTTTTAATGCAAATAAAAAGCCACTAAGTGCGGCAGATGCGATACCAACATATTCTACAAAAAGTATTAAGCTCATATTTTTTCCTTAAAAATGTCATTTTATAATGAAATCTCATAAAAGCTCATTAATAATATTTTTACCATTGGTTTATTTTAGGCTATAATGGTGAAAATTTTACACAAGGAAATTTGATGAAAAGACTCTTAACTCTGCTTTTAATAAGCTCATTTTTGCGTTAAACTTAAACGCTGATGTGATTCAAAATCAAAAACTAAAAAATGCTATAAATATTTTAAACGCTTTTGGTGCAAGAAATTTAAAGCCAAATACTAAATTTGAAGGCATAAAAGCGATCGCCATAATCCCTGATGTAACAAAAGCAGGCGCTATTGTAACTGGCTCAACAGGTAAAGGCGTTTTTATCGCTAAAAACGATGATGGTGAATGGTCAAGCCCATTTTTTGTAAATTACACATCTGGTAGCATAGGCTTACAACTTGGTTACAGCTCAGCTGATATGATCATATTATTTAAAAATTCAGAAGCTTATGCAAATTTATTTAATGCAAAAGATACGATCAGCCTAAAAGCAGAAGCAACTGGTGGCGTTGGTAATGAAGTAGCGATCACAAGTGATTTGCCTGAAATTTCAGCATTTGCTGAGGAGCGCGGCAAGACAAGTGGTGCTTTTGTAGGCGTCAGCTTAGATGTGGCAAGGCTTAAAATAAATATACAAGATACAAATGATTACTATGAGCGAATGTATGATTTTGAAAATATCTACAACAATAGCCCAAAAGCTAGTAAATACACACTAAAATTTAAAGAAATAATCTCAAAATACTTCTTATAACTCAAATTTCTTGGCTCATTAAGTGAGTCAAGAGCTCTTTTTATTTTTACTTTTTGATTAATTTTATAGAAGTTATGGCTTAGCTTTTTGCTAAACCATAAATAGTGAAACAAAGCGTTTTTTAGGGATTGGAGAAAATTGAGTCATATACTCAAACGCTTCTTCGTAATCGCCATCTGTATATTGTGCAACTTGCTCGATAAGCTCATAAAGCTCCTCATCGTCCATAGAATCAAAACTGCCTCTATTTTCTAAAACCTCTAACAAAACGGCGTCTAATTCAAGCTCGTCGTAAGTCATTTTATTCCTTAATTTTGATTTAAAAAATGCGACACTATACCAAAACAATCTTATAAAATACTTTACTTGAAATTCGTAAGAAATTTTATGCTTTTTTTATAAGTAAAGTTGTAAAATCCTTATATTCATTATCATTTTAGTTAGGTTTTTGTGGATAATTTTGAACTATTTTATAAGCATTTTAAAGAGTTTTTAGAAGCCTTTGGGCAGAAAAGCTCAGAGTTAAAAGAACAAATTTTGCATGTACTTTTCATTAGCAACTCTCATCTAAGTGCTCAAGAAATTTCTTCAGAAATTTACAAAATCCACAAGAATGAAATTTCAATGACATCAATTTATTCTTTTTTAAATTTTCTCGAAATGCATCATCTTGCAAATTGTTTTGAAGAGAATGGAGTAAAGAAATTTGAGTTAAATTTAAAATCCTCGCACGATCATTTGATATGTGAAATTTGTGAAAAGATAGTTGATTTTGAAGATGAGATGATAGAGCAAAGGCAAGAGCAAATTTTCAAAGAAAAAAATTTTAGCGAGCAGTCGCATACGATGATACTTTATGGTATTTGCAGTGATTGCCAAGAGAAAAATGAAAATTAAATTTTATCATTTCATTTTACTTTTTGATAATGAAAAACAAAAAAATTTCAGATTTATTTAAGCTGTGAAATAGATAATACGCAATTAAAAAAAGGATGAAAATGGATATAAAAACACAAACTTTAGCACAAGTTGCAAGCTATTTTTCAATGATAGCTCACACAAACGGCAGACTAAGAGTAAGAGTTAGTCCAAAGATAAAAGAGCTAAGTAGTAGCGTAAATTTAGCTAGCCTAGATGATGTGATAGCTCAGATAAATGGTATAAAAAATGTAAAATTTAACAAGCTAATCGGCTCTGTAACGATCGAATACGATCATGAAATTTTTCCAAAAAACCTTTGGGAGGATCTTTTAAAAGGGCAAAATTTAGAAGAGATTTCAACTAGAGTAAATGAAGTTGCAAAAGAAGTGAAATATGCTTAATGAACTTTTAAATGCATCATACACCAGCGAAAAAAACGCACTTAGTTTATATGAAAATTTAGCTTTATTTGGTGATGTTTTTAACGAGATCGCAAATATCAGAAAAAATGCGATCATCTTGACAGAAAAATTTGCAAGTACACATGATTATGAGCTTGCTTGCGAAAATGAAGCTATATTTTTGCCAGCAAAAAATAAAGAAGATGCACTGATACAAGCTTTAAACTATGAGTTAGAGCTAAATAAAATGTATGAAAAATTTTGTGAAAGCTTAGATGACGAGGAGCTAAAAGATCTATTTTTTAGACTTTGGGCTACTTCAAATAACGAATACATAGCCTCCTTAAAGCAACGCTTAAAAGAAATTTATAGTGGCTGTGAAATAAAAAATGAGCTAAATTTAAATGAAATTTCACAAAATTTTGAGCAAAACGGCATAACAAATATTTTAGAAAACTATCAAAATGACTTTAATGAGATAACTAAAAGCTTGCAAAATATCGCAAGTGGCAAGGCTGATAAAAGCGAGTTAGCAAAGATAACTAATAATCCAAATTTCTCGTTTTTTAGCGGACTTGCGCTTGGGGCATTAGGCATTTCAGTAGTTAGTAAAAATTTTAATAAGGATGAAGAAAATGAATAATTTACAAAATCAAACAAAGAAAGGATTTAAAATGGCATTACCATTTTTAGCAGGTTTAGCAGTAGGCGGTTTAGCAATAGCTGCTTGGAATAAAAGAGATAAGATCAAAGAGTACGCCCAAGATGGCTTTGATAAAGGCAAAGAGGCCGCAAAAGATCTTTACAAAAAAGGTAAAAGTGTTGCAAAAGATGCAAAAGACTTTATAGTAAAAGAAGAAAAAAAAGCAAAACGTGGTGCTAAAAAAGTAGAAAAAGAGGCTGAAAAAGTGGTAAAGAAAACAAGAAAACCACGCGCTAAAAAGCCAGCCGCTCCAAAAGCTATCACACCAAACGATATAGCTTAAGGATAGAGAATGCAAGAAAATAGTCTTTTTACACTTTCAAGCACAAGACTTCCATTTGATCACTTCATCAGCGGTGCTTTAATCGCTGGTATGGGTGCAGCTGCACTTGGCTTTAGCGACTATCTAAATAATAGAGCGACTAAAAAAGATGTCGCTAAAAAGATAGCAAAATACGCTGTAACAGGTGGTTTTGTAGGTGCTGTTGGCATTCATGCTTCAAATTTAATAGCACAAAAAAAATATCTAAATGCGGCAGCTTTTACAGCAGCTGGTATCGGCGGTCTTTTGATAGCAGAAAAACTAATAAAATTGGAGAGTAAATAATGAACAACCCTTACATCAACGAAGAAAACGTAGCAAGTGAAACTGCGGCTAACAATGCAGCAGCTACTCAGCCAAGCGCAATCGATAATGCAATAAACAATGCAGCTCAAAATTTGCCATTTGTACCTGAAAATTTTAATGCTGCTGGCTTTGTAAAAGGTCTAGTTTTAGGTGGTATCGCAGCTTATGTACTAACTAATCCAAAAGCACAAGAGTGCGTATTTAAAGCGATTATCAAAGGTGGCGAGCTTATAAATGCTGGCATAGAAGAACTAAAAGAGCGTTTTGAAGATGTCAAAGCAGAACTTGACTCAAAAAAATAAGATCACTCTAGCTCACAAGAGTAAAAATAGAGCGAGGTTTATTTGCGAGAGCCTAAATGCCAGAAGCGATGTCAGCGCTATCGAGGCTGCGATCTCAGAGCGAACTGATGCACTAAGTGTTCGTGTAAATAAATACGCAAAAAGCATTATTGTTGAATACGATAAAAACTACGATAAAATTTTAAACTTTATCAAGAGCTATGAATTTCCAACAAAGGCTAAAGATCCAAATTTGCCAAGCAAGGCAAATATCTATAAGGCTGCTGCTGCACTTGGTATAACACCATTTATGAGCAATAAAACTCTAAAATCAGCCGTGACTCTTTATGCCACAGCACCAAATTTAATAGAAGGTGCAAAAGAGCTAAGACATGAGGGCGTCACTTCAAAAGTGCTTGAGGCAACTGCCATTGGTACTAGCCTAGCAATGGGCGATCATTTAGCAGCAAATAGCACAAATTTGATGATAAATATCGGCGAATATATGGAAGAAAGTGCTAGTCACAAAAGCGATGATCTCATCAAAGAGCTAGCAAAACCAAATATCGAAGAAGTCTGGGTCGAGAGAAATTTAAATGGTGAAAAGACGCTTGAAAAAGTAAAAACCGAAAATTTAAAAAAGGGCGACATCGTAGTAGTCGGAGCTGGTGAGACGATAGGTGTTGATGGTTATATCGTTGAAGGTAACGCCGATGTAAATCAAGTCTCAATGACCGGAGAGGCTGAGCCTATACCAAAAGCTAGAGGCGATCGTGTTATAAGTGGCACCGTGGTCGATGAAGGTAGGATAAAAATTTGGGCTGAAAATGTAGGTAGCGACACAGCGACAGCTAGGATCAAAGAGTACATACAAACTTCGCTCAATGAAAAATCAGCCATTGGCGTAAAAGCGTTAAAACTAGCTGATAAACTTGTGCCTGTTACGCTCTCGCTTGCTGGACTTTCATACATTATAAATAAAAATATGAATAGTGTTGCTAGCGTACTTCAAGCGGACTACTCTTGCGCATTAAAGCTTGCCACACCAGTTGCTTTTAAATCAAGTATCTCAAAAGCTGGTAGAAATGGCATTCTTGTAAAAGGCGCAAAAGCGATTGAAGCTTTAAGCTCAGTTGATACTTTTGTATTTGACAAGACCGGCACTCTTACACACGGACGCCTAAGTGTAGTTGAAATTTACTCGTTTAAAGAAGGCTTTTCTCAAAATGATATATTAAATTTAACTGCAAGTGCCGAGGAACACTACTTTCATCCAGTAGCTGAAGCAATAGTTGAAGCTGCAAACAAGCGTGGTTTCCACCATATTCATCACGATGAAGTTGAATTTATCGTAGCTCACGGCGTAAAAACTGCGATGCACGGCAAAGAGGTAGTTATCGGCAGTAGACACTTTTTAGAAGATGACGAGATGATAAGCTTTAAAGCTCATGAAGCTTTAATAAGCAAAGCATTAAATAGCGGCTTAACTTTACTCTACGTAGGATACGATAAAGAGCTAGTTGGAGTCATCGCTATGAAAGATGATATGAGAGAAAACGCAAAAGACATGGTGGCAAAACTGCGCAGTCTTGGCGTAAAAGAAGTCGTCATGCTAAGCGGCGACATCAAAAGCAAGGCTGAAGAAGTAGCACGTGAGCTTGGACTTGATAGGGTCTATGCGGAGTGCTTACCAACAGATAAAGCAGCTATCATCGAAGAGTTAAAGAGCGAGGGCAAAAAAGTAGCCTTTGTGGGAGATGGCATAAATGATGCTCCAAGCCTAACTAAGGCAAATGTGGGTATAAGCATGCACAAAGGTGCTGATATAGCTAAAGCGACGGCTGACATAAGTCTTTTAAAAGATGACATCATGAGCGTAGCTCTCGTAAAAGAGCTTGCAAATAAAACAATGGATTTAATTAGCTCAAATTTCCGCTCAACCGTTGGCGTAAACACAGCTATACTAAGTGCTGCGACACTTGGTATGTTAAATCCAATAGCAACTGCCATGCTTCATAATGGCACAACGATTTGGCTTTTATTAAATTCAATGAAGGGCGTAAAATTCAAATCAAAATAAATTTGAAAGGGTAGATGGTGCTTGATAGTTTTTTAAATTTTTTAAACGGCAAAATGGACGTAGCCAACGACTTTTTATATGGATATTTTTTAGTCATTATTCTTGTGGCTACGGGAATTTATTTTAGTTATTTGACTCGTTTTGTGCAGTTTAGGATGTTTTTTGAAGCTTGCAGGGTCTTAGTAGAAAAAAAGGATAAGTACAATAAGCACCATTTAACGCCATTTCAAGCACTTATGATCTCGACTGCTTCGCGCGTTGGCATAGGCAATATCGCTGGAATTTCAGCAGCCATCGTCGCGGGCGGTCCGGGTGCTCTTTTTTGGATGTGCTTGATGGCATTTTTAGGATCAGCTTCAGCTTTTATAGAGAGCACGCTAGCGCAAATTTATAAGACAAAAGATGTTTTTGGATTTAAAGGCGGTCCAGCTTATTACATCAAAAATGGCCTTGGCATAAAATGGCTGGCTTCACTTTTTGCAGTGATCCTCATCATCACCTACGCATACGGCTTTAACGGACTTCAAAGCTACACCATGACATCAGCCTTTGAAATTTACTATGACAAAGCTGGTAGCAACGTTAGCTTTGCACAAAGCGGCCTACCTGTTGGCATCGGCCTTATTCTTACGGCATTTGCGGCGGTAATGTTTTTTAGCAAAAGCCACATCATCGGTAAAGTAAGCTCATACATCGTGCCTTTCATGGCACTTGCCTACATCTCGCTAGCACTTATTGCTATCGTTTTAAATTTCAAAGAAATTCCTGATGTTGTTAAGATGATTTTAGAAAATGCCTTTGATTTTAAAGCGATATTTGGCGGATTTGCCGGCAGTGTGATCGTAATAGGCATCAAAAGAGGCCTTTTCTCAAACGAAGCCGGTATGGGTTCAGCTCCAAACGCAGCAGCCGCAGCACATACTAGCCACCCAGTAAAACAAGGCCTAGTTCAAGCAATGGCAGTCTTTATAGACATGACTATATGTATCGCTTCTGGCATGATCGTGCTATTTTCACAGGCCTATCTTACGAAGCAAACTGGATCAAGTGGCGAGGTGCTAACAGCACTTCCTCTCGTTCAAGCTGCAATGAAAGAGTATTTTGGTGAATTTGGAGTTCATTTTACCACTCTTGCGGTCGTACTTTTTGCCATCACTTCACTTATTGGCAACTACTACTACGCTCAGGCAAATATGAAATTTTTAACCAAAAACCACAAGCTTACATTGCTATTTAAGATAACGGCCGTCGTTATGATATTTATTGGTGCTCAGATGAATTTAAAGCTCGCTTGGAATATCGCTGATATCACAATGGCTGCAATGGCAACTATCAACATCATCGCTATATTCTTACTTTCAAAAGTAGTGATAATAGCAGTCAAAGACTACGAAGCTCAAAGAAGTGCTGGGCAAAATCCAGAATTTGACCCAGAAAGCCTTGGTATAAAAAATACAAGTTGCTGGAATAAAAACTAAATGGAGAAGAATTTGAAAAACGATACAAACATAAGTGGCAAACTACTTGATATAAACACTCATAGGCAAGTATCAAAAGTCGGTATGGGCATCACTTTAGCCTCAGTTTGCTTAAGCGCCCTTTTTATGAAAAGAAATAAAAGCATTAAGAAATTTCACGTTGCTTCAGGCATTGCATTTACTTGCTTTGCTCTTTATCATGCTGGGCTTTATGATAATGGAATATTTAAAAAAATGATAATAAAAGCAAAAAATGAGGTAAAAAAGGCATAAAATGATACTTAGCGACGCAGAAATTCTAAGCTATATAAACGAAGATGTACCTTATTTTGATCTTACTACGTCGCTTCAAAATATCGATAAAAAAGCCTCACTTGAAATTTATTCACGTGATGAAATTTGCGTTAGCTGCGTTGATGTGGCTGCAAGTATTGCAAGACTACTTGGGTGCGAGAGTAAAATTTTTGTGCAAAATTCTCAAATCTGCAAGGCTGGCGATGTGATCATAAAAATTTATGGAAACTACGAAGATGTGCATAAGGCTTGGAAGCTAGCTCAAGTCGCACTAGAATATGCCAGTGCCATTGCAACTTATACAAATAAAATGATAAATGCCACAAAGTGCGTCAATGAAAAATGTGAAATTTTAGCAACCAGAAAGAGCTTTCCATTTGCTAAGAAATTTTGCGTAAAAGCAGTACTTGAAGGTGGCGGTAAAATGCATAGGCTTGGGCTTAGTGATAGCATTTTATTTTTTAAAAACCACATAAAAGCTTATGTGAATTTTGATGAGTTTGTATCTCTTTTGCCAGAGTTTAAAGCCAAAATGGTTGAGAAAAAAATCTGCGTTGAAGCTGAAAATTTAGACGAAGCAAGCAAGCTTTTAAAAGCAAATTGCGACGTTGTACAGTGCGATAAATTTAGCCCAGAGCTTATAAAAAACGTACTCTCTTTAAGAGATGAAATTTCTCCAAATACAATGATACTAGCAGCCGGTGGCATAAATTTAGCAAATGTAAAAGAATACGCAAAAGCCGATGCCGTAGTCACTTCAGCTATGTATTCAAAAGGCACAGCTGATATTAGCGCTAGACTTGAAATTTTATAAATTTTTACAATGACCGATACAGCAAAACATCTATCAAAGTTAAAAATTTACAGAAAATGCATTTTGGCTCTGGAATTTGAACGATACGCAACAAAAAATTAACATTTTTTATTTCAAATTTATCTCATAGCTACAAGCAAAAATACAAACTAATAAAGTTAAATTTTCTAATTTGTTTTCTCTAAAAAATAAGGACACTTATGTCTTGCTTCACACCACGTGTATAAAACTCAATTAAATTTTAAAATTTATAAGCAAATCACGATTTTAAATTCAGTAACAAACGATAACGAGTGAGTAAAATTTAGAATTTGCCTAGAAATTTTCAAATTCCAGGCAAATTTCAGTCAAGTCTACCTTCTAACGACATGCAAGAACTGCATATGTTTGCGGTATTGCTCAATGACGTCATTTATTAGCGTGGCCTCGCTCCAACCAAGCACGTCATAGTCCTGACCGCCCTCTTTTAGATATACCTCGGCTCTGTAATAAAGATCGTCGCCCTCAAGCTCTCTAGTGTAGTCCGGACTCTGGCTTTTGGTGAGATATACGCCGTATCTAAAATCCATCTCATCGCCTAGTCCGACATTTAAATTTACGAAATTTTCAGCTTTTGTTACATTTGCCTCAAGGCCGTTTTTGGCAAATTCCTCTTTTAGCTCGTTAAAGGCTTTTAGCACGACTTCGTTTAGAAATTTACTGCCGTCTTTTTTGCTAGGTAGAGTGATGATCGCACCTAGACGCTCTTGCCAAGGCTTTGAAAGATCGCTAAGAGGCATGTTGTTAAAGTTATTTGTCTCTTTTTTGGTTATATCTACGCGCAGCGCCTTAAATAGCCCGTAAATGGCGCCAAGTAACACGATAGCAAACGGTAACGCCGTAGTGATCGTAAGTGCCTGAAGCGAGCCAAGACCGCCGGCTAGCATCAAAAATGCCGCCACGATGCCCACCGTAACGCCCCAAAAGACCTTTTGCCAAACCGGCGTATCGTCCTTGCCGTTTGAGCAAAGCATGTTAATCACGATCGCCGCAGAATCAGCCGAAGTGACGAAAAATATGACGATCATAAAGACTGCGATCGTGCTTAGCAAGCTTGAAAAGCTAAATTTCTCCAAAAACATAAAAAGCGCCGAAGCCGAGTCGGAATTTACGGTCGTCGCAAGCTCGCTAAATCCGCCCTGAACAAGCGCGATCGCCGAGTTACCAAAAAAGCTCATCCAAGCAAATGTAAAGCCGGTTGGCACGAAAAGTACGCCGATCACAAATTCTCTTATCGTCCTGCCCTTTGAAATTTTAGCTATAAAAAGCCCCACAAACGGCGACCAAGATAGCCACCAAGCCCAGTATAGTAGCGTCCAACCGCCAAGCCAGCTCTCGTTTTGCCTCTCGTAGGCGTAGAGGTTAAAGGTGTTTGAAATAAGCGTCGAGACGTAGTCGCCGCTATTTTGTACAAACGACTTTAAAAGCTGCGTCGTATCGCCCAAAAATAGTATCAAAAACATAAAACATATAGCTAGCGCGATGTTTGCGTTTGATAAGATCTTGATGCCCTTATCCACGCCGCTTGCCGCTGAGATGGTAGCTGCAAAACAAAGCACGATAAGAAGCGTGATATGCATAGTCGGCAGGCCAAAAACGTGCGTAAGGCCGGCATTTACCTGAAGTACGCCGTATCCTAGCGATGTCGCTACGCCAAATAGCGTCGCCACGACGGCAAATGTGTCAATGGCGCTACCTATCTTGCCGTAAATTTTATCGCCGATTATCGGATAAAACGCAGATCTAAGCGTAAGCGGCAAGCCGTGTCTGTACGAGAAAAAGGCGAGAATTAACGCCACGATGGCATAAACCGACCATGCGCCCATACCCCAGTGAAAGAAGGTGATATTCATCGCAAGCTTTTGCGCTGCGATAGTTTGCGCGTCGCCAACTGGTGGGTTTAGATAGTGCATGAGCGGCTCAGCCACGCCAAAAAACACAAGTCCGATGCCCATACCGGCGGCAAAAAGCATAGAAAACCACGAGATATTTTTGTGCTCTGGCTTTACATGGTCAGCTCCTAGTTTGATCTCGCCAAGCTTGCTAAAGCCAAGGATAATGATGCTTAGAAGTATGACGGCGACGGCCAGGATGTAAAACCAGCCAAATTTCGCTGCGATGTAGTTTTGCATACCTTTAAAAAAATCATTTGAGAATTTTGGAAATATCGCTGCAAATGCCGTTATTAAAAATATGACGACAAGCGATGGGATAAATACCGAATTGTTAAATTTCGACCTTTGAAATTTGATCATTTTTCTCCTTTTTTTTGTAAATTTCAGCTTCATTTCAAAATAACAAAAAAGAGTAAATGGGTCAAATTTTCTCTTTAAATTTTTATGAAATTTTAAGCTTTAGCCACCAAAAATAGCCACTTTGAAATTTATCTCAAGTCGCTTTTATCTCTCTTTGGTTTTGCAAGAGTTATTAGCACTATGACGACAAAAGCAATGCCAAATGTGATATACAAAATGATCTTTGGCGAGTCATACTCTATCCTCGACCTTGCGACCTCTTCGCCGCTTGCCTCCACTAGCTCGCCACGTTTTATCATCTCGCTGATATCTTTTGCGCTAAGCTCTTTAGACGCTCTTGTTAAATTTTCTATGGCGCTAAGATCAGCCACCTCATAAACGCTATGCTTTATGCCGTAAAATGGCTTTATTTTGCTAAAAAAATAGACCTTCTCGCCGTTTGCATATACTGCGCCATATTCGCCATCTTTTACCAGCCCTACTTCGCGCCAAGAGCTGCTTGGGGCAAATTTATATAAAGAGACTGTTTGCGCCTCTAAGTGCCTGCCGTGCTTTGAGCGCTGCCACTCTTCGCCTTGCTGTAAAAAATACGCTGAGCCATCATCTACAAAAACGTCAGCAAAGAGCCTTTTTAGCTCGCCTTTTAGCTGGTAGTCTGAAACTTTAGCTTGCTCGTTTTTACTGCCATCCCAAAAGTAAATTCCATCTTTGCTGGCAAAAAGAGGCCAAAAAGAGTGCACATTATCCACGCTATAAATGGCGCTATAAGGCATATTTTGGGCGCTAAATTTGAGCTCATTTGCAAACGCCGCCCCACTTTTTGGCTCAAAAAGATATTCTATATCGTGCTTTGGGTCATAGCAAATCCGGCGCGTCCCATCTGTGTAGCTTGTATCAAGCCTATAAAAGCCTAAAAATAGGCTTTTGCCATCTGTGTAATATCCGCTAGGAGCGCCATTTTCTGCCGCGATGTATCTTAGCTCACTAGGCTGCGCATCTAGCTTTTCGCCCATGTAGTAAAGCGTGTTGCCGTCTTTTGCAAAGCCCATGTCAAAAACAGGCTCTAAATTTACGCTATCAATGCATACATTTTTATAAAAATAAGAGCTGTCCTCATAGCTTTTTATAAAAAGATTAGCAACGCTTTTCATAACAGCGATAAACTCGTTAAATCCTGGCTGCTTTTCGCTTTTTGAGCTGCAAAAGTAGCTTATCTTGCCATCAGTCAAATAGCCGTTTCCAAGTATGCGAGCGCTTTTTGGATCGAGCCCTTGTAAGATCTTCGTTGAGCAGTAGACATTGTTTTTATCAGCCGCTACGTTTGAGTAGTCATACGCGTGTTTTAGCTTTAAGACCCTAAAACTAGCCTCATCAACTCCTTTTAGCTCATACTTGCCACTGCCTGAAATTTGAACGTAAATTTTACCCTCAGGCGAGCGGTAAAACTCGCTACTATCAATGTTTGCAAAGCCTCTTTGATACTCGCCCTCACGCCACAGATAAAGCATAGCCAAAACAAAAAATAGTGTCAAAATGACAAAAAGATAAAGTATCTTAGTCGCAATTTTTCTCATAATCTATAATCATCTACCCTTTTTTTAAGCTTGTTTGCTTGCTTTTTATTTTTAAAAATAGCGCCAACTACCGAGGCCACAAATGCAATGGCAAGAAATATCCAGTAGGCATATTTTTGCGAGTAATCATCAAAGTCGCTTATCGCATCGATCACCACCTCACCATCAGCTGGCGTCATAGCGCCTTGATCTACCATTTTTACTATCTCATCAAGTTTTAAATTCTTAACATTTGGACCATAAGGACGAGTGAGAATTTCAACCACACCAAGGTCGTTTATATCATAAACACTGATGTTAAAATGCCAGCCGTAGCCGACGTTATCAAAATAATATGTCTTATCTCCGTTTGCATAAACCGCTCCGTAGCCATCGTTTCTTACAAGCCCTATCTTTCGCCACTGCTCTTTTGTATCAAGCCTTACGATACACGTGTGGCGTGAGCTTAGGCTGTGATCATTTTTAGTGTTGTGCCAAATTTCATAGGTTTTTAGAAAATATGTCTTGCCATCACTTATCACCACGTCGCCATATAACGGCGTTATCTCGCCTTTAAACGGATCGTCGCCATCTCTTACAAACTCACCCTCATCTATGCTGTTATACCACTGCCACTTTCGCTCCCAGTGATAGATACCGCCTTTGCCACGAAAGAGCGCATGATAGGAATGCTCATCTTTTAGGTTAAAAAGTGGCTCGTATGGGGCAAATTGTGGGTCAAATTCGTGATCGTTTGCATAAACCATGCCAGAATTTGGCTCATAAAGATAGTGAATGCGCCATATCTCACCGATATCACGCATTTGCGGGCTAAATTTGATCCCTAGTTTTGTGCTGTTATAATAGACATTTTCTCCGTCAGTCGTAAAATGCACGCTCTTTCTGCCAGACGTCTCCTCTATATACCGTAGTTTGCTAGCATTTGCACCCTGTAACTCTTTGCCGTCAAAATAAACTTTCACACCGTCGCTTGCATAGCCAAAGCCTAGAATGGGCGATAAATTTAGATTATCGACCTGTCTAAATTTATAGATATGACTTTGTGCTTTTGGTGTGTTTAAAAGTGCGTGCGAGATCATCTGCCACGCTTCTACAACTCCCCTTATCTCAAGATTTGGCACACTTGCACTATTGCAAAAATAAGTCATCTTACTGTCGCTAAAATATCCATTCCCAATAGCTATTACGCTTTTAGGATCAAGTCCGCTCATAACGAGGTTGCCACAATACACCACCTCATCGCTCATGCCGACGTTTCTGTTGTCGTATTTGCCAGTGTCTAGGTATTTGAATTTACTAGCCTTAGCACCGACTAGCTCAAATCTACCGCCACTTGGAACCATGGCATAGACTTTATCATCTTCGGTGGTATAAAACACACTGCCTCTTATCTCTTTAAATTTATCCCTATCTTCATCTATATAGCCAGCAGAAATAAACATAAACGCATAAAGACAAAACAAAATAAGAGCAAAAAATAAGATTATGACGATTATTGGATATTTTTTTATCATTTTAATCCTGCAAATGACTCCATCTTGCGATAATTTATCTTTCATACTCCAGCTCCTCGGCGATCTCAAGCACTTCAAAATAGTCATTTTCTATGCTTTCAAGCTCAGCTTTTGCCTTTTCTAGCTCTTCATAAAGCTTAGTAAGCCCCACTTCTTGATAAATTTTAGGATCACTAAGCCCCTCATTTAGCTCGGCTACCCTTGCTTCAAGGGCTGAAATTTTATCTGGATATGTGTTTAAAATTTGCGTTTGTTTGTAGCTTAGTTTTGCGCCTGTTTTACTCTTTTGTTTGGCTTCGTTTTGACTATTTGAGAGCTCTTTTTCAAATTTATCAAGCTCTTTCATCTCATCCTCAAGCTCCAAATAGACGCTATACTCCTCGTGCAAGACATTTATCTTTGTGCCCTCAAACGCCCAGAGCTTATTTGCCATCTTATCGACAAAATATCTATCGTGGCTAACTAGCAAGATAGCCCCCTCAAAGCTTTGCAAGTAGTCTTCTAAGATGTTGATAGTTGCGATATCAAGGTCGTTTGTCGGCTCGTCAAGCACCAGCACATCGTATGTTTTAGTAAAAAGCATCGCAAGTGCGACACGGTTTTTCTCGCCGCCACTTAAAACGCCTATCTTTTTATCCAGAAATTCCTTTGGAAAGAGGAAATTTTTAAGATAGCCATAAACATGCATATTTCGCCCACGAACTAGCACGTGGTCGCCGCCATTTGGGCAAAAGGTCTCTATAAGGCTCTTATCATCATCAAGGACATTTCTCGCCTGATCAAAGTAGCCAATACTCACCTCGCCCCTTTTTATCTCGCCGCTGCTTTGCTTTTCAAGTCCTAGCAAAATTTTAAGCAAAGTGCTCTTTCCACTGCCGTTTCGTCCGACTATGGCGATCCTCTCGCCCTGCAAGACTCTTGCGTCAAATTTTTCAAAAAGCACCTTGCCGTCTATGCTTTTACCTAAATTTTTAAACTCAAAGAGCATTTTTTTGCGGTTTTGGCTCTGCGTTTGGTTGAAATTTTTACTGGCACGCTCAAGCTCTAGCCTCACTCGCCTTATCACACCTGGATTTTTCTTAGCCTCTTCACGCATGGCGAGCACTCGCTCTTTTCTGCCTTCATTTCGCTTTAGTCTAGCTTTTACGCCGCGCCTTAGCCACTCCTCTTCAGCTTTTAGCTGTTTTAGCAGCGTCTCATGTGACTTTGCAAGGCTTGCTAAAATTTCCTCTTTTTTGGCTAGGTAGTTTGCATATCCACCATCAAAGCTTCTAAGCCCAGCCTCCTCGACCTCGACACACCTCGTAGCGAGCGCATCTATAAAATACCTATCGTGGCTAATAAAAACTATGCTTTGATTTGAGCCCTTTAGCATATCTTCAAGAAATTTGACCATGTAAACATCAAGGTGGTTTGTTGGCTCATCAAGTAGCAGCACATCTGGCTTTTTAAGGATGAGAGCACCCAGTGCCACGCGTCTGATCTCGCCACCACTTAGTGAGCAAATGGGTCTATTTTCATACTCTTTTAGCTTAAATTCTTGCAAAATTCGCTCAATCTTATGCTCGATATTCCAGCCATCTTTTGCCTCTATAAATTTATAAGCCTCTCTTGCTCTTTTAAAATTTCTTTGTTTTCAGGATCATTTGCTAGTAAAACACCGCTCTTTTCATATTCGCTTATCGCATCAAATATCTCTTTTAGCTCGTTATTTAGTGCCTGCCTTACGGTAAAAGTTGCGTTAAAATTTGGAGTTTGAGCTAGCATTTCGACGCTTATTAAGCTTTGCACTATGCGTCTACCACTATCAGCTGCCACTTCACCAGAGATGATCTTCATAAGCGTGCTTTTACCGCTGCCATTTTTACCGATGATCGCTATCTTTTCATTTTCATTTATACTAAAATTTACACCATTTAAAATCTCATTTGCATCAAATTTTTTACTTACGTCTATCAGATCGATTAATGCCATTTTTCTCTCATTTTTTAAATTTCTCGCGATTATATCAAAAGGGAGCTAAAACCTAATTTGGCTATAATTGCCACATAAATTTAGACTTTCAAGCGAGCATTTAATGAATCTTTCTATGAAAAAGTTAGTAATTCCTATATTTTTGGATATGTTTTTACACTTCATTACGCTTATTATCAACACCTACATGGTGACAAAAGTGAGCGTGCATTTAGTTGGTGCCATGGGCGCTGGCAATCAAGTAATGGATCTTTTTATGACTATTTTTAACTTTCTAAGTATCGGCTGCTCGGTCGTCGTCGCCCAAGCACTGGGAGCCAAAAAGAACGAGCTAGCCTCAAATGTCATACACGCCAGTATCACTTCAAACACCATTTTTGGCGTATTCTCAGCCATCATCATCTACGTCTTTGGCTACAACATCTTAAATTTACTAAACGTGCCAAAAGAGCTTATAAATGATAGCTTCTCATATCTTCACATCCTTGGCTTTGCCCTACTTTTTGATGGCATCGGTATGGTGCTAGCTGCGGTGCTTCGTGTTTATAACCTAGCAACTGCTGTTATGCTAACGTCGGTTTTGATGAACGTAATTACAATTTTAGGCAATGCTATCTCCCTTTTTGGCTGGTTTAATCTACCAAATTTAGGCCTACAAGGGGTTGCTATCTCGACACTTGTTGGTAGACTGGTAGGCATTTTTGTGCTAGCTTATATGCTAAGTCAAAAGGCAAAAGTTAAAATTTATTTTAAAAAGCTACTTGTCGTACCATTTGAAATTTTAAAGAAAATCCTCTCAATTGGCCTTCCAAGTGCAGGCGAAAATTTACTCTGGATGGCACAATATATGGTCGCTTTTGGCTTTGTGGCAAGCATGGGCGAGGCTAGCCTTAGCGTGCAGACCATTTACTTTCAGATCACGCTTCTTATCTTGCTTTGTGGAGCGAGCATTAGCGTGGCAAACGAGGTCATTGTAGGACATTTAGTTGGAGCAAGTGAGTTTAACGAGGCCTATACAAGGACATTTAGGGCGCTAAGACTCGGCGTTTTTATAACTCTCATCGTCGTTCTCATAGCCTACGCGCTTAAAAACCAGATCATGGACGCACTAAATTTAGGTGAAAATTTGCGCTCCATCATGCTACCACTTTTTGCGCTCTCAATCGTACTTGAGACTGCCAGGACCTTTAACATCGTCATCGTAAACGCTCTTCGCGCAAGTGGAGATGCAAAATTTCCACTCATAACTGGCCTTATCTTCATGTGGGGACTCTCGCTGCCACTTGGATACTTTTTGGGCATATACATTGGCTGGGGCATTGTTGGCGTTTGGATAGGATTTTGCGCTGATGAGTGGCTAAGAGGCCTTGCAAATACTTGGCGCTGGAGAAGTAAAAAGTGGCAAGAAAAACGCCTAGTTTGAGGCAAAAGAGCCTAAATTTAGACTTTTATGGTCTAAGCGTTTTAATAAATTTTAAAACAAATGTAAAATCCATGCGTTTAAGAGTTGGCAAGGACGCTAAGATCACGCTTTCTATGCCATTTTATAGCACGCAAAAGATGGCTCTTGGCTTTCTTGAAACGCACAGAATTTGGCTTGAAAACTCATACAAAAAAGCTCTTTTAAATTTACCAAAAGATGATGAGATGAAATTTCTTGGGCAAATTTATAAGATCAAATTTGATGAGAGCACAAAAGAGCCTTTTTTTGAAGATAAATTTATCATAACGCCAAATTTAAAGGCGTTTGAGCGCTTTAAAAAAACAAGAGCAAAAGAGCTATTTTTAGAGCTTGTAAGCCATTTTCAGCCTTTTATAAATAAGCCAATCAAGCGCATCGTCATACGAAATAGCAAAACTCGCTGGGGCAGCTGCAATCACAAAAAGGGCTATATAAACTTAAGTCTAAGACTCATAGAAAAGCCCATCTCAGCCGTGCGCTATGTAGTGCTTCATGAGCTTACCCACCTACTCTATCCGCATCATCAAAGCAGCTTTTATAAATTTATAGAACGTATCATGCCTGATTATAAAGAGCAAGAGAGAATTTTAAGAGCGTAATTTATTTTCATCAAGTAAGTGTAAAAATTAATATGCTAAAATTGCATGTTAATTCACAAAAAAGGGAATTTCAATGAAAAAAATGATTTTTATCTCAATCTTAGCTGCTTGTGCTTTTGCAGGTAACTTTGAAGATGGACTAAAGGCATATGGGAGCTCAAATTTCAAAGAAGCTTTAGCTAAATTTGAAGCAGGATGTTTGGCAAATGATGTAAAATCTTGCGTAAAAGTTGGAGCGATTTACCAACTAGGAAAAACAGCTCTACCTAATCCAAGCAAGGCCTTAGAGTATTATAATAAAGCTTGCGAAGCTGGCGAGGTTGAAGGTTGCTCGGCAGCTGGTGGACTTTATCTAAATACTGAGCCACAAAAAGCAAGAGAACTTTTTAATAAAGCTTGTGATAAGAATGATGGATATTCTTGCGAGATGGTAGGTTCTATCTTGATAGAAGCTAAAGAATTTAAAAAAGCTTATGAATTTTTAGTAAAAGGCTGCGAATTAGGCGATAAGATGTCTTGCGAATTTGCAGGTGATCTAAGACGCTCAAAACAACTATAATTTTTAGGCTTTCGAGCCTAAAAATTCTTTTATCCTTAAACAAAAAATCCAAAAAACACTTATTTTAAATAGAAATTATCCAAAGTATAAAGGTAGCTCTAAAAATTTATATTAGAAATTTAGGCAAGAACGCTCTTGCCTAAGATTAGATTATTTTTATTTGATCAAGCGGTTTGTCTTTAATGCCCCATTGAGTCATAAAAACAAATCCATAAAGTACAGCAGCTACGATATAAGCAGTGTATTCGTTTGGTATAAGATTAAATTTCGCACATATATTTGGTACAAGAGCCAGTGGCACAACAGGGATCAAAAGAATACGCTCCCAAATTCTAAGCTTTGTGACATAGTAGCCTTGAAGTAAGCTTGAAAATGCAAACATTCCCACGATCGCCATACCAAAGACAAGTAAAATTTCAAGCGGATTACTCATCCAAACGATCCCTTTAGAGTCAAGCGGATCGCCCTCATTTACGCTTTCTATTAGCATAAGTTTGTTGTTAAAGAAAAAGGCAAATGGCAAGATCGCTGTTCTTAGATCATAAAAGAATCCTTGAACGCCAACGGTTATAGGATTTGCTTTAGCAATGCCAGCTGCTGCATAAGCTGCGATGCCAACTGGTGGCGTATCATCAGCTAAAATTCCAAAGTAAAAGACAAAAAGATGCACGGCAATGGCTGGGATCAAAAAGCCATTTTTATGTGCTAAAAATAAAATGACAGGTGCCACAAGGCTTGAAACTACGATGTAGTTTGCCGTCGTTGGAAGGCCCATTCCTAGTATTAGCGACATCATCGCAGTAAGAAGCAATATCATAACTATATTATCACCAGCAAGTAGCTCAACTAGATCTGAAAGTACTTGACCAAGGCCAGTTAGAGAGATAGAACCCACGATAATACCTGCAAGTGCGGTTGCGATGGCGATCGTTGTCATACTTTTTGCAGCTGTGACCATCGCCCAAAATATATCCTCAAAGCCAAGAAGCACGTCGCTTAGCCCTACTTTTTCGCCTGAAGCTAGCTTTTTAGTTGGCTCTTGAAAGATCATTATCAAAAATAAAAATCCAATCGCATTAAACGCAGCAGCTATGGCTGACTCTTTTGCGATTAAAAGCGTATAAAGCAGGATCAAAATAGGCGTTATATAATGAAGACCACTTACAAAAATTTTAAATCTTGAGTGAAATTCGCTCTGATTTATGCCTTTTAGTCCAAGCTTGACGCTCTCTAGATGCACGATAAAAAATAGTGACAAATAACAAGCAAATGCTGGGATAACCGCTGCCATCATGACATTTGTATATGTCATGCCTAAAACTCAGCGATGATAAAAGCAGCTGCACCCATGATAGGTGGCATGAGCTGTCCATTTACACCAGCTGCGACCTCGATGGCTCCAGCTTTTGTGCGCGAAAGGCCAGCTTTTTTCATAAGCGGTATGGTAAATGTACCAACGGTTACGACGTTTGCTGTTGAACTGCCTGAAACCATGCCTGTTAGGCCGCTTGCGATGACTGAGGCCTTAGCCGGGCCGCCTCTATATTTGCCAAGGAGCGAGAAGGCTAAATTTATGAAATATTGCCCAGCTCCTGCCCTCTCAAGCAATGAGCCAAAAAGAACAAAAAGATAGATAAAACTAACGCTAACTCCGATAGGCACACCAAAGACACCCTCAGTTGTCAAAAACATATGGCCTGCGATCTTTTCAAAGCTGGCACCCTGATGAGCGATGATGTCTGGCATATAAGGGCCAAAGTGATCATATATCAAAAATAATATACAAATAATTGGAAGTGCTGGTCCCATGACACGCCTGCCAGCCTCGAGCAAGACAATGATCGCTAAAAACGATATGACGATATCTTGTATGATGTAGTCCCCGGTCCTATCAGCTAGCTCATAAAAATAAACCGCCGGATAAAGCACAGCAACAACGCCTACCACGCAAAAGACTAGATCGTAAAATGGCAAACTAGAATGTGCCTTTTTATGAAAAGTGACTGGATAAAGCAAAAATACAAGACCAACCGCAAAGGCTAAGTGTATCGAGCGTGAAATGTTAGTATTTAGCGGAAAATAAGCTATATAAAGCTGAAAAACTGACCAAGAAAAGCACACAATTGCAATGAAATAGTTGTAAAAATTGCTATTTATCTCCCTTGTTTTTACCTCGACAAATTGTTCTTCGTTGTCTTTGACTTCGTTCATCTCTCTCCTTTAAAATTTAAATATATAAATTTAAAAGAATTTGTATATTTAAATTTTATCCAGAGGCAAAAGCCTCTGGAAATGGATTATTTTAAAATACCAGCCTCTTTAAATGCAGCCTCTGCAGCTGGGTGAAGCGGAGCTGAAAGACCTTGAACAAGATCTTCTTTGTTTACTGATTTTAGCGCTGGGTGAAGAGTTTTATACTCATCAAAGTTGTCTAAAATAGCTTTTATCACAGCTTTTACAGCCTCGTCCTTTGTATCTTTATTAGTTACCAAAACAGCTTTTACACCGATAGTATTTACATCGTGATCTACGCCATCATATGAGCCTTTTGGGATCACACCTTTTGCAAAGTATGGCTTCTCTTTAAGAAGATTATCGATCTCGCTACCTTCGATATTTAGGATATCGATCGGCAAAGATGTCGCAGCATCAGTGATGTTTGCGGTTGGGTGGCCGACAACAAAGCTGTATCCGTCTATCTTTTTATCTTTTAGTGCGTGTGGGCATTCACCAACTGTTAAAACGCCACGGTAGCCTAGTTTTGAAACGTCAAAGCCTTTTGCTTTAAAGACTTCAAGCGTACTTACTTCATTACCGCTGCCTGGGTTTCCGACGTTGTATTTTTTGCCTGCAAATGAAGCAATATCACTTGTTAGACCACTATCTTTTGCTACAACAAATGCAAGAAGTTCTGGATAGATCGCAACTACTGAGCGTAAATTTTCATCTTTTGCTCCGTCAAATTTGCCAGTGCCGTTAAATTTATCATAGACGACGTCGCTTTGAACAAAGCCAAATGTAAGCTCTTTTTTGAGGACGTTATTTACGTTATAAACTGAGCCGCCAGTTGATTGAACTGAGCATTTTACATTAGTATTTTTGTTTGCCAAACGGCAGATCGCCCCACCTATCGGATAATATGTGCCTGTCATGCCGCCAGTGCCGATACTGATAAATTCTTTTGCTGAAAGAGTTGTTGCCAAAAGCAAGCCAGCAAGTGCCAAAGAAGTAGTTTTCATCTAAGATCCTTTCAAGAAATTTAAGGCTATTTTATTCTATAAATTTAGCTTTTTACCTTATTTAATATGATATTTTCATGCCGTTTTGGTAAAGTTGCAACCATTCTACACAATCAAGACTTAAAAAAATATTTTCTTAAGATTAATTTTATATTTCTTTATTAGCCAAAATAAATTTGATAAACCAGCTATTTAAATATCATTTTTTATTGTATAATCCACCGCAGTTCTAAGTTTAGAAAAATTTATTCAATCACACATTTTTTCAATTTTAACAACAATCAAAAATTTATTTATGGAGGAATTCATGAAAAAATCACTTATGTTGGCCGCTTCTATGCTGCTTTTATCTTTAAATTACGCTTCTGGTGCAGACGAAAAAACGCAAGTTAGCTTTAGTGGCTCATCTACTCTAGCTCCAGTCATCGCTAAAATTTCAACTGACTTTATCGAAAAGTACGAGACGTGGGACAAGGTAGATAGCTCTTTGCCAAACAAAAATATCACCATTTTTGTCTCAGCTGGTGGCTCTGGTGCTGGCGTAAAAGCCGTTCTTGATCATGTCGCTGACTTTGGCATGCTAGCTCGCGACGTAAAAGATAGCGAAAAAGCAAAGATCAAAGATATGAAAGCCTATACGCTTGGCATAGATGCACTTTGCGTGGCTGTAAACCCAGAAAATGAGGTAATAAAGCTAAAGGGCGGAAATTTAAACAAAGATGAGATCGTCAAAATTTTCTCAGGTGAGTACAAAAAGTGGAGCGACCTTGACAAATCCCTACCAAATGACGAAATAGTCGTAGTTACAAGAGATCTTGGCGGCGGTGCTCACGAGGTATTTCAAAAAAAGATTATGAAAGATGTTAAAGTTAGCAAAAACGTCATCCAGTCACCATCAATGGGCGCACTTGTCTCAAAGATCATCGAAAATAAAAACGCAATTGGCTACGCTTCTTTTGGTATCACAAACCAAAACAAAGGCAAGCTAATACCGCTAAACGTTGACGGTGTGGAGCCAACTGTGAAAAATATAGTTGATGGCAAATACTACATCTCTCGCCCGCTCATCATCGTAAAAAGTGGCGATCTAAGCAAGAGCGAGCAAATTTTTGTTGACGTGCTAAATTCGGCCGAAGGTCAAAAGACTATCGAAAAAATGGGATTTATACCAGTAAAATAGTCCAATGACAGGGCAAATTTTTAAAGGCGCGATATATCTTTTTACACTTTTATCCGCCATGCTTTTGCTTTTACTCGTGGGGTTTTTACTGCTAAATTCCACGAGTTTCTTTGCAGAAGTAAGCCTTTTTGACTTCTTGCTAAACAGCGACTGGGACGTTAGCACAGAGCCTTTTAGCTTTGGACTCTTTAATATCCTAGTCGCAAATTTCGCAGTTGCGTTTTTAGCTTGCATATTTTCATTTTTTATCTCGCTTGGCGTTACTATATTTATATGCTTTTTTGCGAGTACCTGGCTTAGGCACGTGCTAGACTGGATGATACGGATACTAGCTGGCATACCCTCTATCATATATGGATTTTTCGCGCTTTACACGGTTGTAAAAATTTTAGAGTCAGGGTTAAAAATGTCCGCTGGCGAGTCGGTCTTAGCAGCTAGTCTCATCCTTAGCGTCATGATACTGCCCTTTTTTACCTCGCATTTGCTCCAAAGCGTGGATCTGCTAAAGCAAAATTTCAAGACAAACTCAGACGCTCTTGGCGTAAGCACTGGATATTTTATAAGAAAAATAATTTTAAGAAAATCTATAAAAGCTAGTATTTCAGGCTTTATACTCGCATTTTCCAGAGCAGCTGGCGAGACGATGGCTGTGATGATGGTCATAGGCAACACCCCGCTTTTTCCGCACCTGCTCTCAAAAGCTCAGACCATACCATCTCTAATAGCCCTTGAAATGGGTATGAGCGAGGCTGGCAGCTTGCACTATCACGCTCTTATCGCAAGCGGATTTATCCTGCTTGTTTTTATATTTTTGCTAAATATCTTTATCTTTAAATTTGAGAAAAACAATGAATACTTTTAAGGATTTTTTAGTCAAATTTTACGCTTATCTTTGCGTTTTTATCGTCATTACGGTGATATTTTGGATATTTTATTTCATCTTTGCAAATGGCATCTCTCAGATAAATTTAGACTTTCTGACCAAAAACCCGCAAGGTTTAAATTTAGGTGAGAGCGGCGGCATAAGAGACGCTATCATAGGCTCATTTTTACTGATAATACTATCTATGATATTTTCTGCACTCCTTGGCGTTAGCTGCGCTATTTATAGGCAAATTTACTGCACTTCTAGCACAATCAAACTTGGGCTTAAATTTATCATCCAAACGATGGCTTCTATTCCTTCTATCTTGCTTGGGATGTTTGTTTATGGGCTTTTTATCGTTAGTCTTGATATCCCTAAAAGCCTACTAACAGCTAGCATTACGCTTGCTTTGATGGTCTTTCCGTTTGTTGAAGTAAGCGTTGAAAAGGTGATCTCGCAGATAGATGAAAAGATGTTAAGAGATAGCTTCGCGCTTGGCGTTGATAAAAATTTCATGGCCAGAAAGCTTGTTTTGCCAACTATTAGAAAAAATATTATATCGATCTTGATACTAGCTGGCAGCTACGCCATAGGGGCAACTGCGCCACTACTTTTAACAGGGGTCGTCTTCATGGCAAAAGTAGAGGGGCTGCTCTCGCCAGTTATGGCACTGCCTTTTCACCTGCACATGCTCCTAAGCCAGTCAGTCGCAACGCAAAATGCCTACGCTACAGCGCTCGTGCTCATCTTTATACTTATCATTTTGCACCTGCTTTCAGCCGTAGTTTTATTTGATATAGGAGAGAAAATTGCCAGATATTTTAAACATAAAAGATCTTAGTATCTTTTACCAAGATAATGAAATTTTAAAAGATCTAAATCTTAGCGTCGCCAAAAACGAGATCATCTGCCTAATGGGTAGCTCAGGATGTGGCAAATCGACATTTCTTTCAGCACTAAATGGCTTTTTAGAGCAAAAGGGCGGCAGATATAGCGGAGAGATCCTATTTAAAGGCGAAAATATCAAAAATAAGGGCGAAATTTGGCTAAGACGAAAGTTAGCCATACTCTTTCAAGACGCCACGCTCTTTCCCTTTAGCGTCGAGAGAAATTTGACCTATACGATGGAATTTTATGAGGGCAGCATAAAAGACAAGCAAAAAAGAGTAGAGGGGCTGCTAAAAAGCGTAAATTTACTAGATGAAATAAGTGACTTAAATATGCCAGCTAGCAAACTTTCCGGCGGTCAAAAGCAAAGACTTTGCATCGCAAGGATGCTAACTACAAAGCCTGAAGTGCTCATGCTTGATGAGCCTTGTTCGTCGCTTGATATGAAAAATATCTTGATTATAGAGGAGCTTTTAAAAAGCTTGTCGCAAAAATATACGATCATCATTACCACACACAACGAAGAGCAGGCGAAGAGGCTTGGCGGTAGGATAGTTCGCATAGTGGATAAGAAATTTACATTTTAAAAGAGCTAGAAATTCTAGCTCCAAATTTAGTCGATAAATCTCTTTGTGATATTTGCGTAGGCATCGATCCTGCGGTCTCTTAAAAATGGCCAAATTCTACGCACTTCTTCACTTCTTTTCATATCTATTTCAACGATCTTGCAAAGCTCATCTGTGCTATTTGCGCGGAAAAGCTGCTCGCCTTGTGGCCCAAAGACAAAACTATTTCCCCAAAATTTGATCCCATCCATCACGCCGCTATCATCTTTTTCAAAGCCCACACGATTTACTGCGACCACTGGCAGGCCATTTGCCACGCTGTGACCTCTTTGCACCGCCACCCACGCCTCAAGCTGTCTTGACTTTTCATCCTCGCTATCGCCCTCAAACCAGCCAATAGCCGTTGGATAGATGAGAATTTTCGCCCCTTTTAGCGCCATTAGCCTTGCTGCCTCTGGATACCACTGATCCCAACACACCAAAACGCCAAGCTTACCAAGGCTAGTCTCAACTGGCTCAAAGCCAATGTCGCCAGGCGTGAAGTAAAATTTCTCGTAAAATCCAGGGTCATCAGGGATGTGCATTTTTCGGTATTTGCCAGCTACGCTGCCGTTACGCTCGAAGACAAAGGCGGTGTTGTGATAAAGTCCGTCAGCTCTCTTTTCAAAGAGCGAAGTGACTAAAACCACGCCATTTTCTTTTGCCACCCTACCCCAAAAAGCGACGTCCTCTTGCCAATCATTTGCGTGATCAAAGAAATTTGTATCCTCGCTTTGGCAAAAGTATTGCGTCTGGTGCAGCTCTTGACAGACGACTAGATCAGCGCCACCTTTTTTTGCCTCGGCGATTAGCTCAAGCGTCTTTGCGATAGTTGCCTCTTTTGTCCCTTTAAATTCTTGTTGAAGTAGTGCTACTTTCATCTCATCTCCCTTCTTTGTCGTTGTATGGGTCTAAATGCGTGGTTATCTGCCACGAAAATTCCTTAAATTTCTCTCTTATCTCAGCTTCAAGCGAGTCGGCCACCTCGTGCGCGTCGTAAAGCGAGATATCTTTGTCAAAAACTAAATGTAGCGTTAAAAATATGGTATTTGCGCTCTGCCTTGTGTTTAGGTAGTGAAAATCAGAAATTCTCTGCTTAGCCTTTATCATTTTGATGATCTCATCTGTGACCTCAGGGCTTGCCGCGTGATCTAGCAAGACACCAAAGGCGTCTTTGCCAAGACTTATGGCGCTTTGAGCGATGTAGCCACTTATCACGATGCCAAAGATCGCATCTATCATCACAAATCCGCTAAATTTAATGATAAGTAACGAGATAATGACTGCTAGGTTGCTAAAAAGGTCGATCTTATAGTGCAGCGCGTCTGCTTTTATGATAAGGTTGCCACTTTTTTTAGAAATTTGGTTTAAAAATAGCACCAAACATAGCGTCACAACTACCGAAAATACCATCACACCAAGGCTTAAGCCAAGGTCTATCTCTAAATTTGGCTCGCTAAATTTCTTAACACTCTCATAAAATATATATCCAGCAGCCACAACAATAATGACGCACTCAAATAGCGCTGCCAAGGCCTCCAGCTTTGTGTAGCCAAAGTTAAATCTCTCATCGGCTTGCTTTCTTGACTTTCTAAGCGCAAATAAATTTAAAAGCGAAACGATAAAATCAAGCATCGAATCAATCGCCGAGCCAAGCACAGCGACTGAGCCGCTAAAAAGTCCAGCTGCAAATTTCACAAGTGCGAGCAAAAAAGCGCATGCTCCAGCTGCGATAACTGCCTTATTTTCACCCTGCGTGCACTCCTGTTTATTTATGCGGTTAAACTCATAATCAAACGGACTTGACAAGACTAAGACCTCTTGTATCTATTTTGGCTTGAGCAGTGAAGCGAGCCATTTTGACGGACAAAAACTAGTGAATTTACACCGATGATCTTTCTATCTGGCAGTGCTTGGCAAGTAAATTTAGCACCTTTTCGTCGTTTTCGTCGTTATATGTTGGCACGATTAGTGCGCCATTTATAAAGATGAAGTTTGCATAGGTGCAGCCAAGCCTTTTACCCTCATAAAATTTAGGCTTAGGAAGCGGCAGAGCAAGTAGCTTAAAGCCAGTTTTTTTAAGCTCATCTTCCATCCTTTTTAGCTCATCAAAGTGCTCATCACTCTCGTCATCACAAGCTGCGTAAGCGATAGTATCAGGCGTGATAAAACGCGCTAAAGTGTCGATGTGGCTATCTGTGTCATCGCCTTTTATAAAGCCATTTTCAAGCCAAATGATACGCTTTAGTCCAAATAAATTTTTTAGTTTTTCTTCGATCTGCTCTTTGCTAAGTGCTTTGTTTCTATTTTCATTTAGCAGGCATTTTGAAGTGGTTAAAAGCACGCCATCTCCGTTAAACTCGATGCTCCCACCCTCTAGTATCATATCAACTGGTTCAAGCTTGGTCTTGTAAATTTTAGCTAGATCTAAATTTATCGCATCATCTTTTGAGCTCTTAAATTTACCGCCCCAAGCGTTAAATTTAAAGTCGTAGCTCTTTACACCATCTTCAGCACAAACGTCGATCATGCCGTAGTCTCTGATCCAAGTATCATCAGTCTCAAGCTTAACAAACTCTACATTTTTAAATTTCTTAAATCTATCAAAATTTGCCTCATCAGGCAGATGAGCACCACCTTCTCATACGGCGTAACAGCAGCCACGATCTCCTCATAGCCCGCTAAAATCTCCTCTAAATAAGGCTCCCAGTCGCTCTTGCTATGTGGCAGCGATAAAAACAAAAGCTCCTGCTCTTCCCACTCTGCATACGCTCTCACGCTCTCTCCTTATAAATTTTATAAATTCCATAAATCGTAATGAATATCCAAAAGACCTCTATCAAAAATGAGCCAAGGTTAAAGTGCACAAAAAGCGAGATGATAAGTAGCACCGCACCTACTAAATTTATTATCTGATAGGCTAGATCGCGGCTATTTAGGCGGCCGATCTGAAGTAAAAAGTAGCCCATCACGATGCAAATCATCCCTAAAAAGCCGATGATCTGAAAAAGATCAATCAAATTTTATCCTTTTTGCAAGCTTAAATTTAAAGCAAGATCATATCTAATTAGTTTTAAATTTATGATTATAAGATAAAATAACTCCATTTTTCAGATTGGATTAAAGTTTTATGGATTTTGAGTTTATTGAGAAATTTTATCCGCTTTATGTTAAGGCCGGAGTGCTTACCTGTGAGATTGCCTTTTTAGGGATCATTTTTTCTATTTTAATCGGTATTTTTTGTATGGCTGTGAAATTTTACAAGCTAAAATTTCTATCAAAAGTGATTGACTGCTACGTTGAGCTTTCAAGAAATACGCCTCTTCTTATACAGCTTTTCTTTTTATATTATGGCTTGCCAAAGCTTGGAGTGTCGATGAGCGGCTTTGCCTGTGCGGTCGCTGGTCTTAGCTTTCTTGGTGGTAGCTATATGAGTGAGAGCTTTAGGCTTGGTTTTGAGGCGGTTAGAAAGTCGCAGATCGAAGCGGGACTAAGCATCGCACTTAGCAAAAATCAGCTCCTAAGATATGTTATCTTGCCTCAAGCATTTAGCGTAGCAGTGCCAAGCATCAGTGCAAATATTATCTTTTTACTAAAAGAGACAAGCATCGTTAGCATCGTGGCACTTGCTGATCTAGTTTACGTCGCAAAGGATCTCATTGGGCTTTATTACAAGACAGACGAGGCACTTTTTATGCTAGTAATTAGCTATCTTATCATCATCTTGCCAGTCTCACTGGTGCTTAGCTATATCGAAAAAAGGGTAAGAAATGCAAGGAGTTAGTATATTATTTGACACGCAAAATTTACTAAGGCTCTTTGAAGGTCTAGTCGTTAGCACAGAAATTTCATTTATCTCTATCTTTATCTCTATAATCGGTGGCTTAGTGCTTGGCGTGCTTATGAGCATGAAAAACAAATTTATCTATTTTATTTTAAAAATTTGCCTAGAAATCGTTCGCATAATGCCTCAGATCGTTTGGCTATTTTTATTTTATTTTGGTGTCAGTAAGGCGTTTGATATTCACATTTCAGCATTTACAGCCTCACTCATCGTCTTTAGCTTGTGGGGAATTTTTGAAATGATGGACATCGTGCGTGGCGCAATAACATCAATACCAAAACATCAATTTGAATCAGCCGCCTCACTTGGGCTTAGTAAATTTCAAATTTACTCTCACGTCATCATCCCACTTGCCACGAGAAGGCTAGTACCTGGAGCTGTAAATTTACTAAGCCGTATGATAAAAACGACATCTATCGTCGTTCTAATCGGCGTTGTAGAGGTAGTCAAGGTCGGCCAGCAGATCATCGAGCGAAATGTATTTACAAATCCTATGGCGCCATTTTGGATATACACGCTCATATTCTTTTTATATTTTGTGATCTGCTATCCAGTCTCAAAACTATCAAAAAAATTAGAAGAAAAATGGAGCTAAAATGAGCGAAAACATCTTGGAACTTAAAAAAATAAATAAATTTTATGGAGAGCTTCACGCCTTAAAGGATATAAATTTAGATGTAAAAAGCGGCGAAGTAGTCGTGCTCCTTGGACCATCGGGCTGTGGCAAGAGCACAACTCTTAGATGTATAAACGGACTTGAGAGTATCGCAAGCGGCGAGATAATAATTGATGGCGAAGTAATTGATGCTAAATTTAATGATTGGCAAAGGATCCGCCAAAAAGTCGGCATGGTCTTTCAAAGCTACGAGCTCTTTGATCATATGAACGTCATAGACAACGTCCTTCTTGGGCCTTTAAAGGTGCAAAAAAGAGATAGAGCTGAAGCCGAAAAGACTGCTGATATGTGGCTAAGCAAGGTTGGACTGCTTGATAAGAAATTTGCCTATCCAAAGGAGCTAAGTGGTGGCCAAAAGCAACGCATAGCAATAGTAAGAAGCCTTTGTTTAAACCCTGAAATTATGCTATTTGACGAGGTTACAGCTGCGCTTGATCCAGAGATCGTTAGAGAAGTGCTTGATGTTATACTAAATTTAGCCAAAGATGGAATGACGATGCTAATAGTCACCCATGAGATGAGCTTTGCAAGGGCGGTTGCAAACAAGATCGTATTTATGGATGCTGGGGCGATCGTGGAGATCAGCGAGCCAGAGGAATTTTTTACAAACCCAAAGAGCGATCGCGCGAAGAAATTTCTAAATTTATTCTCGTTTTAGAAAAAATAAGAGATAATTTGCCGTTTTTTCAAAATGCGTTTAGAGCGAAATTTTAACGCTCTTATTTATTTAACTTTTTTACAAGGAGAAAGAGTGAGAAAATTTAAATTTTTCTTATTAGCATTAATCGCTACCGTCTTTCTAACGGGTTGTGGTAATGACAAAGGTGCCGACACGGCAAAAGCTGCTTCAAACGAAGCTGATGCGATCGCAAAGATCAAAGAGCGCGGATATGTAAGAATTGGCGTTTTCAGCGACAAACCACCATTTGGCTATGTCGATAAAGACGGCAAAAACCAAGGCTATGATATTTACTTTGCAAAACGTATCGCAAAAGACCTACTAGGCGATGAGAGCAAGGTAAAATTTGAGCTAGTCGAGGCTGCTGGTAGAGTTGAAGTTTTAGTAGCAGATAAAGTAGATATCACGCTTGCAAATTTTACAAAAACACCTGAGCGCGCACAAGTTGTTGATTTTGCGCTTCCATACATGAAGGTTTCACTTGGCATCGTAAGCCCTGAAGGTGCGGTGATAAAGAGCATCGATGAGCTAAAAGACAAAACCCTAATCGTAAATAAGGGCACAACCGCAGACGCGTTTTTTACAAAAAATTATCCTGATATCAAGCTTGCAAAATACGACCAAAATACTGAAACATTTGCAGCTTTGGTTGATAAAAGAGGTGCCGCACTAGCACATGATAATGCCCTACTTTTTGCCTGGGCAAAAGAGACTCCTGGTTTTGTTGTAGGCGTTGAAGCACTTGGTGATGTGGATGTGATAGCACCAGCTGTTAAAAAAGGTAACAAAGTTTTACTTGATTGGCTAAACAATGAGATCATTGAGTTAGGCAAAGAAAATTTCTTCCACAAAGACTATGATGCTACACTAAAACCGATCTACGGCGATAGCGTAAATCCAGAATCACTTGTCGTTGAAGGCGGCAAACTCTAAAAATTTAATGGCGTAAATTTTTACGCCATCTCTCTATCTTTTAAATTTAACAAATATACTTGTAAAGTTTTTTGCCGGCAGGTTACACTGCATAAAATCCATAAAGGACGGATATCTTACATATCTGAGCAGCAAGCTAGTAGACGACCTCTTGCAAAATAATGAGCTATTTTAAAAAGAACGCCGACATTAGATAAGATTATATTATCCGCATGAATATTCAAAAAGGCTAAGATGAGCATATACTTAATAAATTTAAATTGTAGATGGTATGTATGCAAAGTTTCCAAAAAATTCGCGAAAGCTAGACGAGAAAGATAAATCTTAGTTTTCGAATGTCTAAATAAAATTTTAAAAGGCATTTTGGAGTAAATTTAGCCTAAAATGCCTTTGCAAGCTACATTAAACTCTTTAACAAATTTGTCACTTTTTGCTCGATCTCTTCTAGAAATTCCTTGCTCTTAGCCTCAAATCTAGTGACGACAACTGGCGTTGTATTTGATGCACGTACCAGCGCCCAGCCATTTTCAAACTGAATTCTAATGCCATCAATGTCGATGATATTTTTTATCTTTGGCAGGTCGCAGCCTTCGTTTTTCACGCACTCTTTTAGCTTGGCAACTATCTTAAATTTAGCCTCATCAGTCGTTTTTGCCTTGATCTCATCGGTACTAAAGACAAGTGGCATCTTATCAAGCTCGCCGTCAAGTTCAAAGCCTTTATGAACTAGCTCAAGCACCCTCATCATTGCATAAAGCGCATCATCAAAGCCAAAGTATCGCTCTTTAAAGAAGATATGACCGCTCACTTCGGCTGCTAGATCTACGTTTAACTCTTTCATCATTTTTTTGATGTTGCTATGCCCAGTCTTGCCCATGAAAACTTCGCCGATCTTTGCGATCTCATCGTACATATTTTGCGAGCATTTAACCTCACCAAGCACCTTTGGATGATCCATATTTAGTGCATAAAGATAGGCTAGCTCATCGCCTTTTATATCTCTTTTTGGCGTTATAACCGCAATCCTGTCGCCATCTCCGTCAAAGCCAAATCCAAGGGCAAATTCTTTCTTTTCGATGAGCGAAAACAGCTCTTTTAAATTCTCTTTTTCACTTGGATCTGGATGGTGATTTGGAAAATTTCCATCTGGATCTTCATATAAAATTTTTGCATTTAGCCCAAGCGCTTTAACGATCGGCACCAAGCTCACGCCAACAGCGCCATTTGCGCAGTCAATAACAAAAGGTTTTTTGAAATTTTTAAGCTCACTAAATTCTTTTACAAAAAACTCAACATATTTTTCTAAGATGTTAAATTTCTCGCAACTCTCATCGTCTATGATCTGCTCACCAGAGGCGATTATCTCATTAACTTTATCTTTTAAAATTTGCAGATCTTTGCCAAAAAAACTATCTTTTTTGATAGTAATCTTAAAGCCATTATACTCTTTTGGGTTGTGAGAGCCCGTGATCATGATATTTGCGTCAAAATAGTCAGCATAGACGCTAAAGTAGCCAACAGGAGTTGGAAGCAAGCCAATGTTGTAAATTTTAAAGCCACCAGCCTTATTTAGACCACTTAGCAGATACCTAAAAAGCGTGCTAGCACTAAGCCTTGCGTCAAAGCCAACGCTTAAAGTTTTTACGCCAAATTCGTTAAATTTCTTACCCAAAGCAAGCCCTATAGCCTTGACGCTATCCTCTGTCAAGTCTTTCTCAAAAATGCCGCGAATGTCGTATTCTCTAAAAATTTCATCATATTTCATTGTAAATTCTCCCTAAAAGAAAGCAAAATGATACAAGAATAAATTTAAAAAGGAGTAAATAATTTTATAAATTTAGTGAGGTTAAAGTTTAGATAAAAATTCGAGCTAGAAAAGGCTCTAGCTCGAAAAGGGCTGCTACATCATGCCGCCCATACCACCCATTCCGCCCATGTCAGGCATTGCAGGCATTGCTTTTTCTTCTTTTATCTCGCTGATAGTTGCCTCAGTTGTTAGTAGTAAGCTAGCCACACTAACAGCGTTTTGAAGCGCAACTCTCTCAACTTTTACTGGATCGATAATGCCAACTTCAAACATATTTACATATTCGCCAGTTGCAGCGTTAAAGCCAAAATTTGCATCTTTGCTTGTCTCAACTGCGTTTGCTACTACGCCTGCGTCAAAGCCAGCGTTTTCAGCGATTTGGCGAAGTGGAGCACGAAGCGCTCTTCTAACGATCTCAGCGCCGATTGCCTCATCTCCTTGTAAATTTAGATTTACACTCTTTGAAGCAAGGATAAGAGCTGAACCGCCACCTACTACGATGCCCTCTTCAACAGCTGCACGAGTAGCACTTAGAGCGTCATCTACGCGGTCTTTTTTCTCTTTCATCTCAGTCTCAGTCGCAGCACCTACTTTGATAACTGCCACGCCACCGCTTAGTTTTGCAAGGCGCTCTTGAAGTTTTTCTTTGTCATAGTCGCTTGTAGTCTCTGCGATTTGCGCTTTGATCTGAGTTATTCTAGCGTCGATCACTGACTTCTCGCCTGCGCCATTTACGATAGTTGTGTTATCTTTGTCGATAACTACGCTTGAAGCTTGTCCAAGGTCGTTTATAGTAGCGCTTTCTAGTGTTCTGCCTAGCTCTTCGCTGATGACTTCGCCACCTGTTAAGATAGCAATATCTTCAAGCATCGCTTTTCTTCTGTCGCCAAAGCCAGGAGCTTTAACAGCTGAGATGTTTAGCACGCCGCGAAGTTTATTTACAACAAGCGTTGCAAGTGCCTCGCCCTCGATATCTTCAGCAATAATTAGAAGTGGTTTGCCACTTTTTTGTACTTGCTCAAGCACTGGAAGCAAGTCTTTTAAATTTGTGATCTTCTTGTCAAATAGCAATATGAATGGATTGCTTAGCTCAACTTGCATTTTTTCAGGGTTTGTGATGAAATATGGGCTTAGGTATCCGCGGTCAAACTGCATACCCTCAACAACGCTTAGCTCGTCTTGGATAGACTTTGCCTCTTCTACTGTTATAACGCCATCTTTGCCGACTTTCTCCATCGCATCAGCGATAAGCTTGCCGATGCTCTCGTCTGAGTTTGCAGAGATAGTAGCGATCTGAGCGATCTCCTTTGAGCCTGATACTTTTTTAGAGATATTTTTTAGTGCATCTATAAGCGCTGCTACTTCTTTATCCATGCCGCGTTTTACTTCGATAGGATTTGCGCCAGCAGTTACGTTTCTAAGACCCTCTTTAAATATCGCATGAGCTAGTACAGTAGCTGTTGTAGTGCCGTCACCTGCTTGGTCATTTGTCTTGCTCGCTACTTCTCTAACTAGGCTTGCACCCATGTTTTCGATAGTATCTTTTAGCTCAACCTCTTTAGCCACACTAACGCCGTCTTTTGTGATGTTTGGCGCGCCAAAGCTCTTTTGGATAAGGACATTTCTGCCTCTTGGTCCCATTGTCACTTTTACAGCGTCATTTAGTTTTTTTACGCCCTCGTATAGGCGGTTTCTTGCATCATCAGAGTAAAAAATTTCTTTTGCCATTGTTTTTCCTTTTTAAATTATTTAATCACACCTAAAACATCGTCGATATTTAAAACAAGATATGTTTTATCATCTAAATTTATCTCAGTGCCACCGTATTTTGCAAATACAACTTTATCACCAACTTTTACGCCCTCTACTTCAGTCCCGACTGCTTTTACCTCACCGCTTAAAGGTTTTTCTTTTGCGTTATCAGGTATAATAATGCCCGAAGCTGTGGTCTTTGTCTCCTCTACGCGTTCGACTAGAACACGCTTGCCTAATGGTTGAAAGTTCATTGTTCATCCTTTTGGTTTAATTGTCTTTTTTAGCACTCTTTATTTTTGAGTGATGAAATCCTAGCACTTTTTTCTAAAAAAGTCAATAATTTATAGTTAAATTTTATTAAAACTTTAGTCACTTGCACTAAAGTTTTATGATATATAAAACTAATATAAAGGAAATTTATGAAAAAAATAGTCTATTTAGTAGTGGCTTTGGGGCTGATAATCCTTTGCATTTTTGGCTTTATCTTTAGCTCTTTTGGTAATAAATTTATAGCCAGCAAAATAGAAAAAGAGGCACTTGCTCGCGGTATCGATATGAAATTTAAATATTTTAGTTTAGGATTTAGCACGCTAAATTTAGAAGCGACCGTGATGAATGCCATAAATTTAAAGGCAAATGGCGAGCTTTCACTACTTGCTCAAAATATGAATTTGAACATAGATATAAACGCTGACAAGGCAAGGGCTAGCGAGCTTGGACTAAAAAAAGATGTCGCACTTAAAGCAAACGTGACTGGTAAATTTAGCGACTTCAAACTAGTGGCAACTGGCACGGCGCTTGGCTCAAATATAAATTTAAATGCAATTTTAAAAGATTATCTGCCAAAAGCCTTAAATCTTGACGCAAAAAATATTGAGCTTTCTGAAATTACAGCCCTAGCTCAAAAGCCAAATTTAGCTAGCGGCAAGCTTGATCTAACGAGCAATATGCAAGGGATTGATGATAAAAATGAGCCCATTATGAATGCTCAAATTTTAGCAAGTGATGGCGTAATAAATAAAGAAATTCTTAAAAACGAATTTGGGCTAAATTTAGCAAAAGATATAAGCTTTAAAGGCGGCATAAATGCTAAATTTGCAAATGAAAAAGTAGTGGCAAAAACCCTTATCATTGCGCCTGAAGCCACTTTAAAAGCAAATGAGACGACTTATGATCTAAGTAGCAAAAATTTAAAGAGCGACTTTTTGCTAAACGTTCCTGATCTTGCCCTTCTTGGCAAGCTTTTGGGGCAACAGCTAAGCGGCTCTGTGGACGCAAACGGCGAAATTACAATGCAAGAAAACGCTCTTAAAAACCTAAAAGCTGAGATAAACGGCCTTGGTGGCAAGATAAATGCAAATTTTGATAGTAAAAACTTGGCCCTAAATGCGGCCAGCATAAAGCTAAAAGAGCTTCTAGCGCTTGCCTTGCAGCCTAGCTACGCAGACGGAGAGATAAATTTAAACGCAAATTTTAGCGGCTTTGACGAGCTAAAAAAGCTTGCAGGCGAGACTAAATTTGAGATAAAAAACGGCCTTATAAATAATGGTCTTACAAAGCTTAAAAATGCGGCGAAATTTGAGCTAAAAGGCGGCGCCACTGCAAAAAATGAACTTGTAAATTTTGACGCAAACGTGCTTAGTGATCTTGGCGAGCTAAAGGATGTAAAGGGCGTTTTTGACCTAAAAAACAGCCAAATTTTTAGCAAATTTGCCCTGCTCATTAGCGACCCTGAGAAATTTAAAGCGGTTAGCGGCTTTGAGGTTGGCTCAAAGATGGCGCTTGCGGGCGATGTGAAGGTTAAAGCAAGCAAGATAGATGAGCTAAATTTAGGCGGTGATGCCTTTGCTGGCAAGCTAAACGCCACCATAAAAAATGAAAATCTTGATCTTAGCCTAAAAGAGGCGCAGCTAGGAGAGATCTTGGCACTTAGCGGCAATGATAGACTGGCAAACGCTAAGGCAAATGTCCAGGCAAAAGGGCAAAATATCTTTAGTAAAAGCCCAAACATCACCGCAACGATCGCTTTAAACGAGGGCAAATTTAACGCAGCAGCACTTAGCAAAATGCTTGATAAAAAATTCCCAGAAAATGAGAAATTTAGCTCAAATTTGAGCCTAGACTATAAAGGCGAAATGGCAAAATTTAGCGGCGACTTTCTTAGCTCGCTAGCTGATATAAAGGGCATAGACGGCAGCTTTGACGTGGGTAAAAGCACGCTAAGCTTAAAGCTTCAAGCGGTAGTTTCAGAGCTAAATAGGCTTGCATTTTTAGCTGGTCGCGAGCTTCACGGTAAATTTGCAGCCCTCGTAACGGCAAATGGCAAAGTGGATGATCTAAGCGTGAAAGCCACTTCAGATGATCTATTTAAGGGCAAACTAGAGGCAAACTACAAAGGCGGCACGCTTGATGCGATGCTAAAAAACTTCGAGGTCAAGGGGCTAACGCAGACTTTGGGGTTAGAGCATCTTTATGATGGCAACGGCGATGCTAAATTTGACTACGAGACAAAGCAAAAGCTCGGTAAATTTGACATCTTGCTAAAAGAGGGGCACCTAGCCAGCACAAATCTCACAAACAATATAAAAACCTTCACCGGCAAGGACATCACAAAAGAAATTTACAAAGATGGCAAAATTTACGGCGATATAAAGGGCGATAACGTCATTTTTAACGTAAATTTAAGCTCGCCAAAGAGCGACATAAAGGTTGCAAACGGCACTTATAATACCGCGACAAAAATGCTTAATGCGCCGCTTGTTTGCAGGCTCGAAAAGACCGATCTAAACGTGCAAATCTCAGGCACGACAGACAAGCTAAAATACGACGTCAGATCGCAGTATCTCGAAAATAAGGTCAAAAAAGAGATAGGTAGATTTTTAGATAAAAAGCTTGGCAAAGATGATGACGCAAGCGGCGAAAAGCAAAATTTAAAGGGGCTTTTAAAAGGGCTATTTTAGATGAAAAAGGCGGAAAATTTAAAGTATCTAATGGGGCTTGGGCACTTTTGTAGTGACATAAACCAAAGCGCGCTTGGTGCGATGCTGCCCTTTTTCATCGCGAGCTACCACTACGACTACGCCACAGCCGCCTCGCTCGTGACCGCCACAAATTTAGCAAGCTCGCTCATCCAGCCACTTATCGGCCGCCTAAGCGACAAAAAAGAGCTGCCCTACGTCATCCCGCTTGGGCTACTGCTTGCGGGCGGTGGCATGAGCCTAACTGGCTTTGTCACAAACTACTACATCATCTTGCTTTGCGTGATGATAAGCGGTATCGGCGCCGCGCTCTTTCACCCAAGTGCCGCAAGGATCGTAAACTACGCCTCAAACGCCAAAAATAGAGCCAAAAGCATAAGCATATTCTCTTTTGGTGGCAACGCGGGCTTTGCAGTTGGGCCCATTTTAGTCGCCGTTTTTGTGGGAAATTTTGGCCTAAAAGGGACGCTGGTCTTTATAATCCCTCAAATTTTTCTAACACTTTTATACCTTAAAAAGGGCAAATTTATAAAAGCACTAGAAGACAATCACAAAAAGCAAATTTCACAAAAAACAAGCGCTCTAAAAGACGATCTGGGCGCGTTTTTAAGGCTTTGTCTGTGTATATTTTCACGCTCGATCGTCGCATTTGGCTTTGCGGCATTTTTTAGCATCTACCTCATCAAAATTTTTGGTCTTAGTAAAGAAGCTGCAAATGTAAATTTAAGTATGTTTTTTGCTGCAGGTGCGATCTCTACGCTATTTGGCGGAGCACTAGCGGATAAATACGGCCTAGTTAGACTCATCAAAATAAGCCTAAGTATCGCCGCGCCGCTAGTCGTGCTAATGCTCTTTATCGACAACTACGCGCTATTTCTCGCGGCCTCCATGTGCGTGAGTGGCTACATCAGCCTATCTTTTAGCCCCTCAATCGCCCTTGCACAGCTTTATCTGCCAAATCAAATCGGCCTAGCCTCTGGCGTAACGCTTGGGCTTAGTATAACAATCGGCGGTATATTCGCAACAGTCATCGGCAAGATCGCTGACATCTTTAGCCTAATACACTCATTTTACTTTATCGCCGCAGTATCGCTCATCTGCGCGGCTTCTAGCTATTTTTTAAAGCCGGTTAGCAAAGCTTAAATTTATAAAAATAGCTTGCTAACAGCGTAGAGCAACGAAAGACGCAGTCAATTTTTTCGCCTTCAGCGCTGATTTTGTAAATTTTACTTTTTGTGCTTTAAATTTGCTTGGTAGGCGAAATTTTATGTGAGTTGAAATTTAAACAAACTTGCCAAAGAGAGGAAAAATTTGCTTCGATACAAGGCAGTAAGACTAAATTTAAAGATATAAAAGAGTCAAGCCATGGCATTTGGCAGCGGTATTTTGTGACAGATTTAAATTGTTGCGCAGTTAAAATTTGCGCAGACTAGACAAATATAAATTTAAATTTTAGTCACAAAGCATCAAGGCAAAGTATCTTGTGATGATTTTAAATATTTTGCTTTGCAAGCTCGCAACTGCAAGCAGAAACGAAGAAATTTTCGACTGAAAATAAAGCAAGTAATTTTAAAACCCAAGATGCAGTATTTTTTTGCTAGACGAGGCGAAATTTTACGATACAAAGGAGCATACATATAGTATGTGACTGAAGTAGAGTGAAATTTCAACGACGTATAGCAGAAAAAGACAAATTGCCAAAGACAAGAAATTTTTTGTTTTAGACAAGACGGATGAGCAAAAAACAAGGGAGCATATATAATATTAAATGTGAGCAACATTAAAATTTAAATTTATATAACGGCAGTATTTTGTGTTAGATTTAAATGTTGCGCAGTTAAAATTTGCGCAGACTAGACGCATAGTCTGTCGAGTAAAATTTTAGCAATCTCATTTAAAAATATACAAAAGACAACGCTTATAATTTTCTCATCTTTGCTATCTCATCTCTCAGCGCCGCCGCCTTCTCAAACTCAAGCTGCGCCGCTGCTTCAAGCATCTGTTTTCTCAGCTCTTTTACGATCGCAGCTCGCTCGCTAGCTGGCATCTTCTCTAAATTTTTACCACGTTTATAAATTTCACCATCATCTTCGACATGCAGGCTCTCTTCGATATTTCTACTTGCAGAGTGCGGCGTTATGCCGTGAGCTTTGTTGTACTCATCTTGAAATTTACGCCTAGCTGTCGTCGTATCGATCGCCTCTTTCATCGAGTGCGTGATCTTTTTGGCAAACATTAGCACCTTGCCATTTACATTTCTAGCTGCACGCCCCATCGTCTGTATAAGGCTCGTGGTCGAGCGTAAAAAGCCCTCTTTATCGGCATCCATTATCGCTATCAGGCTCACTTCAGGTAGGTCAAGCCCCTCACGGAGCAAATTTATACCTATTAGCATGTCAAACTCGCCACTTCTAAGCCCTCTAATGATTTCATTTCGCTCGATCGCGTCGATGTCTGAGTGCATGTACTTTACCTTGACGCCAAGCTCGATGTAGTAGCGACTTAGCTCTTCAGCCATCTTTTTAGTTAGCACCGTGACAAGCACACGCTCATTTCTAGCGATGACCGCCTTTGCCTCGTCAAATAGTACCTCACTTGATTGTCACTATTTTTTATCTCAATGAGCGGATCTAGTAGTCCAGTAGGACGCAAAATTTGCTCATATACATGTCCCTGACTGATACCAAGCTCGTACTCGTTTGGCGTGGCTGAGACAAAGAGAAATTTCGCCTTTTTGCTTATAAACTCGTCAAATTTAAGAGGTCTGTTATCAAGCGCTGATGGCAAGCGAAATCCATACTCTACAAGCACCTCTTTACGGCTCCTATCGCCTGCGTACATACCCCTAAACTGTGGCAAACTCACATGGCTCTCATCGACGATAACCAGATAGTCTTTGCCGCTTATCTCAAAGTAGTCAAACATCGAGTATGGCGTCTCTCCGGGCTTTTGACCAGTTAGGTGGCGCGCGTAGTTTTCTATACCTTTGCACATACCCGTACTTGCCATCATCTCAAGGTCAAACTCCACCCTTTGCTTTAGCCTCTGCGCCTCGACTAGCTTGCCCTGCTCGTTAAATTCTTTCAAACGCGCATCAAGCTCCTCTTCGATCTCCTTCATCGCGATCTTTAGTCTATCAGCGCCCACGATAAACTGACTGGTGGCATAAAGCGTAAATTTAGAGATATCCTTTAGGCGTTTATTATCAAGCACGTCAAAATGATACATCGCATCGATCTCATCACCGAAAAACTCAACTCTCAGGCTTCGTCGTTGTAATAAGCTGGGTAAATATCCACCACATCGCCATTTACACGAAAATCCCCCCTGTCAAAGTAGTTGTCATTGCGCTTATAGCCCATATCCACAAGCTGTTCTAAAAGCTTTCTTTGGCTTATCTTCTCACCAACGCTAAGATATGCCACCATCCCCTTATACTCGCTTGGATTACCAAGTCCGTAGTTTGCAGAGACTGAGGCGATACAGATCACATCATCAAAGCTTAGCAAACTAGCCGTCGCAGAGAGACGCAGGCGCTCAAGCTCCTCATTCACCGAGCTATCCTTTTCTATATATAGGTCGCTTCTTGGGATGTATGCCTCTGGTTGATAGTAGTCGTAGTAGCTTATGAAGTACTCGACATGGTTTTTTGGGAAAAAGCCCTTAAATTCGCTGTAAAGCTGAGCAGCAAGGGATTTGTTATGCGTCATTATAAGCGTTGGCATGTTTAGCTCACGTATGACATTTGCCATGGTGAAAGTCTTACCTGATCCTGTCACGCCTAGAAGAGTTTGGTATTTATTGCCTGAATTTATGCCTTTTACTATCTCTTTTATCGCTCTTGCTTGGTCGCTGCTTGGGCTAAATTTAGATGAAATTTCAAATTTACTCATTGATTGCCTTTAAATTTGGGCGAATTTTATAGCAAAGATAGTGCTTTGTCAAATGAGAATTTTAATAAGAATTTAGCCTCTGCGTGTTAGAATACGAGCCTAATTATTATTTTAAAGGAACTTTTATGTTTGAAGATAATGCGATCTTAACCACACTAAGCGATAAAGTAAATGACCTAATCACAAAATATGACGAACTTTGCAAAACGAACGAAGAGTTGCGTAATGAGATCGTAACTTTAAAAGCACAAAATGAGGCGAAAAGCAATCAAATCATGCGTTTAGAAGAGGATCTTGACAAGAAAAATACCGAAGCTGACGATGTAATGAGAAAAATCGAAGCTGTCCTTGGCAGATAAGCTTGGCTAAAATATGAAAAAAATTACGCTCACTATATCATCTCGCGACTACACGATCACGCTTGATGATGATTTTGCTAAATTCTTTGAAGATGACTGGCAAAATTTAATGGGCGGACGCCAATTTATCGAGCCAAAAGAGCTTTTAAACGCCTTTATAGAAAAATGTTATGAGAATTATGCTGTGATAAAGGCAGTAAAAAATTTAACTGGCAATGTTGATGAGATATTAAAGCGAGAAGAGAGATGAAAAGACGAGCTTACACCTTGCTTGAGCTAATATTTATAGTAGTTATACTAGGTATTTTAAGCACAGTCGCTATACCTAGGCTATTTTTTTCTAGAAGTGATGCTACCATCTCAAATGCCAAAACTCAACTTGCCGCTATAAGAAGCGGAATTTCACTAAAATACAATGACAATATCTTGCAAGCAAAGCCAGAATTTCCACAAAAACTAGACGATGGCGATCCAAGCAGACTCTTTAAAAATGTTATAAATATACCGATAAAAGATAGCGGCAGCAAAAATGGCTGGCACAGAATAAGCGATGACAAATACACATTTAGGCTAGATGGCAAAGTAGCAAATTTCAAATACGACAAAAATACTGGTGATTTTGGTTGCAGTGATGAAAATGAAATTTGCAAATCACTTCAATAATGCACTATTACATACTCGCATTTTATGGGCTAAATTTAGCCCCACTCACTTATGAAAGCGATCAAAAACTAGAAAAATTTCAAGGCGTAAAAGCTTCTTTAAGAGGCAAAATTCTTACTGCTTTTATCGTAAACGAGACTGGCAAGCCAGAGTTTAAAACAAGTAAAATTTTAGAAATTCTACCGATTAATTTAACTTCAATGCAAAGCGAATTGGCAATATTTATCTCAAAATATTACACATGCGAGCTTGGCATCAGCCTAAATTTATTTGAACCAAATGACACTATTGCAGCAGATAAATTTTATGAAAATCAAAATTTTAATGTGGCACCCAAACTAAGCGAAAAACAGCAAGAGACTTTGGATTTTATAAATAAACGTAAAATTTCACTCATCTTTGGCGACACTGGAAGCGGAAAAAGCGAGATTTACATCGCTAAGATCAGAGAAATTTTAAACGCAGGCAGCCAAGCGCTATTTTTAATGCCTGAAATTTCACTCACGCCACAAATGCAAAAACGCCTTGAGAGCTTCTTTGGCGAGGCAGTAGCAGTCTGGCACTCAAAGATAACATCAAAGAAAAAAGAGCAAATTTTAAAAGATATAAAAAGTGGCAAAGTTAGGCTAATCGCAGGTGCAAGATCTGCTTTGTTTTTACCACTTGAGAGGCTAAAACTCATTATCATCGACGAAGAACATGACGATAGCTACAAAAATACAGGCTCAAAGCCACACTACAACGCAAGAGATCTTGCCCTCTTTCTAACTAGTAAATTTGATCTACAAGTGGTGCTTGGAAGTGCCACGCCAAGTCTTACTAGCTTTTACAAGCAGGAGCATTTTCGCTTAAAAGGGACATATTTTGATTCGCAAAAAAATTACATTTTCGATGAGAGCGAGACTGGAATTAGTGAAATTTTAAAAGATGAAATTTCAAAAACACTCGCAAATAAAAAGCAAGCTGTCATCTGCCTGCCAACAAGGGCAAATTTTAAATATCTAGTCTGCAAAAACTGCGGCGAAACGCTAAAGTGCCAATTTTGCAGCATCGGTATGAGCTATTACAAAAAACAAAACGTGCTAAAGTGTCAATACTGCGAGCATAAAATGACTGTGCCAAAGACCTGCCATCAGTGCGGTAGCGAGATGATAGAGGCCAAAAAGATCGGTACGAGCGAGCTACTTGAGAGGTTGCAAGCTGAGTTTGCTAATGCCAGAATAGCTAAATTTGACAGGGACGAGATAACGACGCAAAACAAGCTCGTAAAGGCTTTAAAAGAATTTAACGACGGCAAAATAGACATCTTGCTTGGCACGCAGATGCTAAGTAAGGGGCATGATTATCACAACGTTGAGCTTGCTGTCATCATGGGATTTGACGAGCTTTTAAATTTTCCTGATTATAAAGCCAGAGAGCGAACGCTTGCCCTTGCCATGCAAGTAGCCGGAAGAGCTGGCAGAAACGGGGTTGGCAGAGTTATCATTCAAAGCAAACAAAGAGAATTTTTTGAGAGCTACATCAGTGATTATGACGCATTTTTAAAAGATGAGATAGATTATAGAAAAGAGCTTTATCCGCCATTTACCAGGCTTCTTCGCATTATCATCTCACATAAAGATGAAAAAATAGTAAAAAATACAATGAATGAATTTGTACAAAGAATAGAACCTTTAAGAAGCGATGAGCTTGAGATCATAGGATACGGAAAGTGCCAGATAGAGTATCTTGGAAGTAAATTTAGATATGAAATTTTACTTCGCTCAAACTCTCACATGCCTCTTTTAAAAGCTGCAAATCTCTGCAAAAGCGAACTTAGCGATATTGATATAGACCCGGTAAATTTTAGTTAAAAATGCTAGTCTAAAAACCATCCAACAAAGACATGGTAAATTTTAAAATAGATAATAGAGAAACCTAAGGCTTATGAAAGCATTATGAAATTTGATAAGTTGGCTATAAAGAGTAAGTAAAATTTTAGAAACTACATCCAATAAAAATACTAATTTTTATAAACTATTAAAAATAAATTTTCAAGCCTTTTAAAAGCCATTTTTCTTTATAATCCCCAATAAAAATTTAAAGGCAAAATTTTGCAACGATTCCCAACAAAACAGATAAAAATTCGTAATGTTCTAATAGGTGGCGACGCGCCAATATCCGTGCAATCAATGACTTTTTCAAAGACAAAAGACGTAAAAAGCACGCTTGAGCAGATACAAAGGCTATATTTTGCAGGCTGTGACATCGTGCGCTGCGCAGTTTTTGATAAAGAAGACGCAAGCGCGCTCAAGCAGATAGTTGCAGGCTCACCTATTCCAGTCGTTGCAGACATTCATTTTAATCACACCTACGCGCTTATAGTTAGCGAATTTGTCGATGCTATCCGCATAAATCCAGGCAACATTGGCTCAGCCAAAAACATAAAAGCGGTCGTTGATGCCTGCAGACAGCGAAATTTACCTATCCGCATAGGTGTAAATTCTGGCTCGCTTGAAAAGCAGTTTGAGGATCGCTATGGCCGCACAGTTGAGGCGATGGTGGAGAGTGCGATGTATAACATCAAGCTTCTTGAGGATTTTGACTTTACAGACATTAAAATTTCGCTCAAATCAAGCGACGTCGAGCGCACTATGCAAGCTTATAGGGCGCTTCGCCCAAAGACAAACTATCCGTTTCATCTTGGTGTTACTGAGGCAGGTACCACTTTTCACGCCACTATCAAGTCCGCGATCGCTCTTGGTGGGTTACTACTTGAGGGCATCGGCGACACGATGAGAGTTAGCATTACAGGTGAACTTGAAGAAGAGATCAAAGTCGCAAAAGCGATCTTAAAAGATAGTGGCCGACAAAAAGAGGGACTAAATATCATCTCATGCCCAACTTGTGGGCGTTTGCAAGCTGATCTCATGGCGGCAGTAAAGCTCGTAGAAGAAAAAACAAAAGGTATAAAAGAGCCGTTAAACGTCTCGGTCATGGGCTGCGTGGTAAATGCTATTGGTGAGGCAAAAGGTGCAGATGTTGCCATAGCATTTGGAAAAGGCAATGGCATGATAATGCGTCACGGCGAAGTGGTCGCAAGACTGCCTGAGAGCGAGCTTGTGGATAGATTTTTACAAGAGATCGATGACGAGATAAAAAGTAGAGACTAAAGGAAAAGTTGTGGCAAAGCAAAGAGTTAACGAGATAGAATTTACCAACCTTTACGACATTGATATGGAGCGAGCTATACTAAGCTCCATTTTGCAAAACAACGATATTTTAGGTGAAATTTTTGACATTGTTAAGGCAAAGGATTTTTATCTAAAAGGACATTCGCAAATATACGATGCAATGGTAGCATGCCTAAATAGCGATGATCCTATAACTATGCCATTTTTAAAAAATAGACTTGGTGAAAAATACGACGAAGAGCTAATACTAGATATTTTGGGTACAAATTCCCTAATAGACATTCAAAAATACGCAAACGAACTAAGAGAAAAATCTATAAAAAGAAGTCTCGTAAAGATCGCTCACAACATACCAAGCAAGGTAAATGAAGACAAGCCAAGCCGTGATATGGTCGATGATCTTAGCCAGGAATTTTACTCTTTGATAGAAGGTGGAAGCACTGGAGTTATAAAAGAAGGCAAAGAGATCATCATGAAAATGATGGATCATATTAATGCTCAAGCCTTGCTTGGCGAAAAAGATATTGTTGGACTTGATACTGGATTTAAGAAGCTAAATGAGATGATAAAGGGCTTTAAAAATGGTGACCTCATCATCGTCGCAGCTCGTCCAGGCATGGGGAAAACGACACTTTGTTTAAATTTTATGAGTCAGGTTTTAAAAAATAATGCTGGAGTTGTTTTTTTCTCGCTCGAGATGCCAGCTGAGCAAATAATGATGAGAATGCTAGCAAGCAAGACCTCTATCCCGCTTCAAGACATAATGACTGCAAAGATGGATGATGAAGCGTTGGCTAGATTTAGCGATGCTTGCGAGGAGTTCGCGGCTAGCAAGCTTTTTGTGCATGATAGTGGCTATGTAAATATCCATCAAGTAAGAACACAAATGCGAAAACTAAAGGCTATGCATCCTGAAATTTCACTTTGCGTGATTGATTACATCGGTCTTATGATGAGTACAAATAACTACGCTGATCGTCACGTCCAAATAGCTGAAATTTCTCGTGGGTTAAAGCTTTTGGCACGTGAGCTAGATATGCCAATCATCGCTCTTTCTCAGCTAAACAGAAGCCTAGAATCTCGCGCAAACAAACGCCCTATGCTAAGTGATCTAAGAGAGTCAGGCGCGATCGAGCAAGATGCTGACATCATTCTTTTTGTTTATAGAGATGAGTTTTATCTAGAACAAGAAGAAAAAGAGAAAGAAAAACGCGCAAGTGCCGAGGGTAAAGAGTACAAGAGCAATCACGTCTTTAATAAGCTTCAAGAAAAGGCTGAGATCATAGTTGGCAAAAATAGAAATGGCGAAACTGGCTCAGTTGATGTGCTCTTTCAAAAGCAACACTCAAGATTTGAAGATATGTCTGCAATGCCAGTATCTGATGTTTCATTTGAAGGCTGATGCGTTTTAAAGCTTTAAAGAATAAAGAATTTTTTACTATATTTTGTCTGATTTGCCTTTGCATTTTTTCTATAAATTTGGCTATTAGCTATCATAAATATCAAATTTTTATGGACAAAGGCGAACAAGAGCTAACAGCAACCGTGATTTCTAGCTACGAAAAGCTTGGAGATGACGGCAAGAAAAGGCAAATTTTAAAGCTTAAAACTGATGAGTTTTCATTTTATACGCTTGGAGCTAAAGCAGATGACTTTAAAGCTGGAGATAATATATTTCTAAGCATCATAAATTTAGACGTTAGTTTTAAAGACTATCTTGCTTCCTCCTTTTATATGCCTAGCTTTTCACGCGAAAAACTACCACAAAAAGCCACGCTAAATATCAACCAAAAATTACAATCACTCATCTACGCCCAGCATGAAAATAGTAAAATTTCACAGCTCTACTCGGCTCTATTTTTAGGCACAAGTATCGATGCAGAGTTAAGAGATGACGTCTCGCACCTTGGCATAGCGCATCTTATAGCCATAAGTGGCTATCATTTAGGTTTTATAAGTGCGGTTATATTTTTTGTATTTAGGCCACTTTTAAAATTTTTATATGCGAGATTTTTACCTTTTAGAAACTACAACTTTGATCTAGCCATTATCGTTTTTATAGTCTTGTCATTTTACTTTTTTATAATAGGCTTTATACCAAGCTTTTTGCGAGCGTTCTTAATGAGCATTTTAGGATTTTATTGCACGTTAAAAGGCGTTAAAATTTTAAACTTCAAAACACTTTTTATAGTGACACTTGTTAGCATATCGCTCTTTCCGCAGCTACTTTTTAGCGTAGGTTTTTACTTTTCACTCATGGGCGTTTTTTACATATTTTTATACTTTAAACACCTAAAAGATAAATTTTCGCCCTTCATTCATCTTATTCTTTTAAATTTATATGTTTGCTTTGCAATGGAAATTTGCGTGCTTTATTTCTTTCCACTCATTAGCTTACAGCAGCTTAGCGTCCTTGCTATCAACTACATCTTTAGCGTTTTTTATCCATTAAGTGCTGCACTTCATATCGCTTCGTATGGCGACATTTTTGATGGCTTGCTAAATAATGTTTTAAATTTTAGACTAAGCTCGACTAAAATTTTCGTGCCAGCTATTATTTTTATCTTTTATAATATCGCTTCACTTCTAGCTATAAAATTTAGATCCATATTCTACATTTTACCGCTGCTTGGGCTTTTGTGCTTTGCTATTGCCAGCTATAAAATTTACGCCTAAGCGATCTTCATACCATAAAATTTCATTATCTTGTTGTGAATTATCAAAGATATATACATTATAACAGCGCCTAAAATTAGCCTAGTTAAGTCTGTATCCTTTTGCCAAAAGACTAAATTTACGATGATGGCGGCTGGAATGAGAGCGTTATTCATAATGGCAAGCACGCCGCTATCGACCTCGCAAGCACCTTTGTTCCACATAAAATACCCTAGCCCACTAGCGACCACTCCAAGCCAAAGAAGCACTAAAATTTGCGTTGAAGTAAGTGAAAATTTGGCTGGATTGCCAAGAGCAAGAAGCGCAACGACAGCTACAAAAAATGCACCAAAATGAAAGTAGCCAAAGACATTTTTTTGATCCACGTCAAATTTTTCTAAAAGTGCCTTATATGCACTCTGTCCTGCCCCAAAGCAGATATTTGCCGCTTGCACTAGCAAAAAGCCCTTTAATACACCATCGTTTATAGCGCCATATTTTATAACCAAAGCTCCAAAAACCGCAACGCCAACGCTAAATAGATAAAGTGGTCTAAATTTAAAGCTAAATGCGTCGTAGATGAGCGTCACATAAAACGGCGTAAAAATGGTAAAAAGTGCTACTTCTGGCACGCTTAGATACAAGAATGAATTGTAATAAAATAGATACATAAGTCCTATTTGCACCGCTCCGATCGCCATTATGCCAAATGCTAGCTTTGGGCTAATACCACGAAATTTTGTAAATGGCAAAAAGACTAAGCTCGCAAGCGCAACCCGAATAAAAACAGCCAAATAGCTATCAACCTTACCAGCTAAAAACTCACCTATCAAACTAAAGCTAAAAGCCCACAAAATGGTTACAAAGATCAGTTTATTCAATTATCACCTCATTTATTTTTCTTGCACATTCAAAAAAATACTCAAGCTTGTTTAGCTCAAGTAAATCGCTATCAAGGATAAAATTTGCCCTGTCGCTAAAATTTTTCTCACTCACAAACAAAAATTCTTCATATTTTATCTCACCATCAAGATAGCCATTTAACAAATCAACAAAATCACTATCAAGCTTATCTTGCTTCAAATCTTGCAAATTTAACTTTGCATTTAAGCCTTTGATCGTGCTTTCTAGCTCTTTTAGGCGAGCGATTATCCTATTTTCTTCATCGCTTAGATCAAGTGCCGCTTTTTGCTCTTCAATGCGTTTAACTTGACTTTGTTTGCTAAGACTTAAGCTATCAGGCAGTTTCCACTCAAATTCCACTCTAGGCCTGTTCGCATCAGCGTAAGCGCCTATCATCTGCGAAGTCGTCCTCTCACCTTTTTTAAAGCTGTTATTATTCACACTTTGCATATCTTTTAAGTAAATTTTTGAGCAAATTTGCTCTTTTGCTTCTCATTTTCTTGCTCTTTTATAAATTTTTCTTGCTCCATTGCCCCAAGTTTTGCGCTTATATCATCTTTACTAAAATCAGGCATCATTATCTTTGAGCCAGCATTAAAGCCGATCTCGCCATTTGAGAGTAAATTTATCCTTGAGTTTAGCTCGGCTAGCTTAAGTCCAAGCTCGTCTAGCTCGGCTCTTTTTTTATTAAGAGTAAAATTTATCGCATCAAATTCACTCTTATCGATCTCGCCATATTCAAACCAAAACTCATTTTCAGCCACAGCCTTAGCAAAACTATCCACAAATTTTGTCTCTAAATTTATAAGTGAATTTAGTGCAATGGCGTTGAAATAGACCTTTGCGACCTGAAAAGCAGTGAGATTCATCAGCTCTTCATCTTTATAAATTTTCTCCACGCCCTTGTGGTCTAGAATTTTATCAGCAGCCTCGCTCGCACCACCATCAAAGATAAGATACTCAACCTTTGCCGTGATCGATCCTGCCTTTGTCATATATCCGCCCTTTATCTCATCAGGCACAAAGGTATATCTGCCATCAAGGGATAAATTTAGCTTTTTACTCTTATTTTTATTTATATATTCATTTTTATTAAATTCTTTTAAACTCTCAAGCCTTGCACTTTGCGCTAGAGCGATGATCTCTAGTAAATTTCCAGCCCAAAGAGGCAAGGCAAAGAGCAAAACTGCCAAAATTTTCTTCAAATTCTCTCCCTTTCATAAAATTTTCTTATAGATTTATCAAGATTATAAACCCACGCAAAGAGCACTGGCACAACAAGTAGGCTTAGCAAGGTCGAGCTAATGAGTCCAAAGATGATGCTTATAGCCATAGGTGAGTTTGCCTCAAAGCCAGCTCCTCTGCTAAGTGCAAGAGGGAGCATAGCAAATATCATCGCAAAAGTGGTCATCAAAACAGCTCTTAGGCGCTTTTTAGCAGCCATTTTCACAGCTTCGTTTGCCTCTATACCGCTATTTGCAAAGTAGTTTGCAAAATCAACTACCAAAATGGCGTTTTTACCGACCATGCCAAAGAGCAAGATGACGCCAACCATGACAAATAGACTAAATGGATTGCCGCTTATAAAAAGTCCGATCACGACGCCACAAAAGGCAAGCGGCATGGCAAGCATGATGAGAAATGGCAGCAAAAAGCTCTCGTAAAGTGCAGCTAGCACCATGTAAATAAGCACTGCGCTCGCACTTACTGTAAAGATAAAAGAGGCGTTTGTATCGTCCATCAGCTCGACAAACCCAAGAAATTTATACTTGAAATTTGCTGGCAAAATTTCATCAAGCTTCTTTGAAATTTCATTTGCCACGCTATTTAGCGGAGCGTTATTTTTGGTATTTGCTAGAAATTTGATCTCATCGGCCCTATTAAACCTTGAAATGCTAGCTGGCTTTTGCTCAAAACTAATCGTCGCCACATCGCCAAGTGTGACAAAAAAGCCCTCTTTGCTTCTTATCTTGGTCTTTAAAATATCATTTGTATCGCTTCTAAATTTATCATCAAGGCGCATATAAAGCTCATACTCTTTACCATTTTCGTTTTCAAAAACAGAGACCTCGTTCTGGCTAAATGCGCTATAAACGGCGCTTGCAATGCTGGCTTTGTCTAAATTTAGCCTCTTAGCCTTATCTTCATCGATAGAAATTTGCACGCGCTTTAGCAGATCTTCTTCTGGCGAATTTACATCCGTTGCATCATTTATCTCTTTTAGCATCTTGCTGATCTTTGGTACAAATTTTTCTAAATCTTTCCCATTTTCAGAGGTGATAGTAAGCTTAACTGGCTGCACATCGCCACCTTCAACAACTGGCAAGTCAGCCACGATGACGCTCATATCGTCACTTTTTAGCTTGTCGCGAAACCTCTGCATGATAGCGTTTTGCCGCTCGTGATTAGCTCTATCTTTTAGCTCCTTTAGCCTAACGTAAGCTTTTACAAGATAAGGCTGCTTGGCGTCTGTGTAGCCAAGGATGAAGTAGGCGTAGGCGACCTGAGGATCGGCGTTTATGAGTGAAATTTTATCTTTTAGCCTCTCTTTGCTAGCTTGCAGGCTAAGTGAAGGATCAAGCTTAAAGTAGATGTTAAACTCCGAGTTATCCTCGCTTGGCATGAAGTCACCACCTACAAATTTAGCCAGTCCAAACGAGCAAACAACGACCACAAGCGTTATGGCTAAAAATATGAGCTTAAATTTAAGCGCTAAGATTAAAAGCTTCTCGTAGCCATTTTCAAGCGCTTCAAAAAACGGCTCACTCTTTAGAAAAAAGCCACTTTGTTTGACATTTACAAACCTAGCACTAAGCGTTGGCACAAGAAATATACTCACAAAAAACGAGATGACGATGCCAGCTGCTACGCTCATCGCAAAGGAGTTAAAGTACTTGCCAACGATGCCACTCATAAAGGCTATTGGTACAAAGACGCAAAGCAGCACAAGCGAGATCGCAAAGACGCTAAATGCTATCTCTTTTATGCCTGCAAAGCTTGCCTTTAGGGCATTTGGCTCATCTTTTAGCTTGCTAGCGATATTTTCAGTAACAACTATCGCATCATCGATGAAAATTCCGATACCAAGGGTCAGCGCTATGAGGCTTAAGCGGTTTATGTCGTATCCTAGGGCATTTATTATGAAAAATGTCGCCACGATACTAGTTGGGATCGCTACGACTGAGATGATAGTGATCGAGAAATTTCTTAAAAACAGATAGACGATCACGATGGTTAGCAAGACGCCAAGGATCATATCAAAGGCGGTTTGATCGATGTGCTTTTGTATCACTTCGCTCTTATCATAAGCTATTTTTACGTCATATTCGCTGCCAAGCAGGCTTTTAAACTGATCTAGCTTTACTTTAGCTAGAGCGATCACGGTTAGAGCGTTTGCGTCTGGAGCTAGCTCAAGACCCAGCAAGACGCCACTTTTTTTATCCATTATCGCTGCTTCGTTTGCATCTTTATAAGCAAGATCAACACTTGCGATATCTTTTAAAAAGACCCCTTGCTTGATCGTTAAATTTCTTATCTCATCTATGCTTTTGGCGCTGAAATTTGACTTGATCGCCATTTGGATCTGCTCATTTTCTATCTTGCCAAGTGGCGCTTTTAAATTTTCAACCTTTATCAAATTTGCCACTTCGTTTGCGCTAAGAGCGTTTTTGTCAAGCTTAAATCTATCAAGTAAAATTTTAACCGCTGGCTCTAAAAAGCCATTTGTTTTAACCTTTGAAACGCCGCTTATGCGCTCTAAAAATGGTTTTGCCACGTCGTCGATATCTTGCATAAGCTTAGTTTCGTTGCCATCAAGCCTCGTGATAAAGAGGCTAAAGACGGCTGAAGAGAGGCCGTTTAGCTTTTCTATCTCGTAGTTTGCGTTTAACCTTGCTTTTTGCATCTTGTCGCGGACGTCGTTTGTAGCGCTCTCTAGGTCTTTGTTTAGCTCAAATTCGATGCTTACCACGCTTAGGTTGTCAAAGCTGGTTGAGTAAAGCTTTTTTATCCCCTCGATGCTTGAGACCTCGTCCTCGATCTTTTGCGTGATCTTTGTCTTGATGTAGTTCATATCGCCGTTTGCGTAGGTCGTGATCTTAACGATTGGGATATTTACTTGCGGATATAAATTTACGTTCATCGTCTTTAGCGAGTAGATGCCAAAGACAACGAGGCTTAAAAATATCATAAGCGTAGTTATGGGGCGGTTGATGGCTGTTTTTATCATTTTCTGTTACTAACTAGCACTCTGCCTTGACCAAACATGCCAGGTTTTAAGCTCATATCATAAGCCTCGGCGTAAAATTTTCTAGTCTCTCGCTTGATCTCTGGATAGATAAGCACGATTTTTACCTCTTTTTCTTCGTTTGTTGCGTCAAGTTTAAATTTAAATGTATCGCCAATCTTTACCAAATCTACATATTTTTCGTCAATTGCTATTAAAATTTTTGCCTCATTTGAATTTAAAACAAAAGCTGGACTAAGCGGCGAAACACCCTCTCCAAGCTCAATATTTTTACTAGCGATAACGCCATCAAATGGAGCTTTTAAAACAGCTTTTCTAAGGCGATCTTGCGCATTTAAAATAGCGATTTGTGCACTTTGAACCCGAAGTATCGCTTCATCAAATTTATACTTTACCTCGTCAAATTCTTGCTTTGAAGTGACGTCCCTTACTTGAGTAAATTTGTTTAAAGTATTTTTTGCAAATTCACTAGCATTTTTTGCCAGCTCAAGATCATTTTTTGCCTTTTTAAGAGCGATTTCTAGGCTACTTTGATCAAGAATAGCTAAAGCGTCGCCCTTTTTAACGTGACTTGATACATCTACAAAAATTTTATCTACCTTGCCACTACCCTCAAATGCAAGCTTTGAGCTTTGCTTAGCATAGACTTCAAAGTCGGCAAAAATTTCTTCACTAGCAAATGAAAAAACGCCAAATATCATTAAAATTATTAGCTTTTTCAATCTCTAATCCTCTCTAAAATCGGCTCGCCATTTTCAAAAAAGAACTCCGCTTTTTTGATCTCAAGCTCATCCTTTGCACTCTCAAAAAGACTAATGGCGTCAAATTTTTGAGAGAGTGCCTCAAGCAGGTCGCTATATCCCAAAAGCCCAGAGTTATACTTCTCATAGCTAGCTTTTAATGCCAAATCGCTTGCTCTTACATATTCGTTTAGTGAAGCGATTTTTGAAGTAAGCACCACGATTTCACTTTGCAAATTTTTAAGCTTTGTCTCGTTTTCACGCTTTTTATACTCCAAATTTAGCCTTGCCTCATCAAGTGCGATCTTTTGGATCTGACTCATCTTGCTAGTGGCGAAAAAATCAAAAATTTTCCATTTAAAAGCAATACCAAATTTATTGCCATGAGTATCTTCTTTTAAGTATTTATCCACGTATGAGCGGTAAGAACTAAGCCTGCCTAGATCGATATCGTAATTATTTTTATAAAATCCATATGTGTCATAAAGCATTATTTGGGGCAAAAAACCAGCCTTTGCCTCGCTAAGCTTGGCCTCGCCTAAAAATATATCTTGGCTTAGTCTATCAAGCTCAGCATTTTTTGAAGCTAAATTTGAGCCAATATCAGCCATCTTTGCTCCAGCTACTGGCAAAATTTTCTCACCAGTTAGCAAATTCATCTCATTTAAAATTTGCTCCATTTTGTTTTTGTATTCAAGCTGCGTGCTATTAGCTAAGTAATATTTAGCCCTTACATTTTCAAGCTCATCTTTTGCGGCAAGGCCTGCAATGTTTGCCCTTTCAAGCTTATCCAAAACACCTTTTAAAAAATTTGCCTGAGCCTGTTTGGCTGCAATTATATTTTCAAGTGCTAGAGCATTAAAATATAAATTTATGGACTTAAATGCAAGGTAGTTTTTGGCTTCATCACTTGCTATGGCGGCTTTGTTTTTTAAAAGCTGGCTCATCTTTAGCCTAGCCTCTCTCGCTCCGCCATCATAAAGCAAAAAATCTATCCTAGCTAGCACACCGGCTGACTCTTTGGCAACTATACTTGGAAAAGTACTTGCATTTTTGCCGTATGAGCCCTCTAGGCTAAGGCTTGGCATATATGAGCTTAATGTGGCTTCATCGTTTAAATTTGCTCTTTTTAGCTCAAGCTCTTTGATCTTTGAAATTTCATTTTGTGTTGCCTTGTTTGCGATCATGCTTAAATTTGAACCAAGCAAAAATACCGGCAAAAAAATGAATAAAAATTTTTTCATTAGTGAAAGCTTTTTACAAGATTTCCTATTAGTAAATTCCAGCCATCAACAAGTACAAATATGAGTAGTTTAAATGGTAGTGAGATCATTACAGGAGGAAGCATCATCATACCCATAGCCATCAGTACTGAGCTTACGACCATGTCGATGACAAGAAATGGCAAATAGAGCAAAAACGCTATCTCAAAAGATGTCTTTAGCTCACTTATCATAAAAGCTGACATTGCGATACTTAGCGGTATTTCTTCGATATTTGCTGGATTTTGTAAATTTCTTATCCTAAAAAATAACGCCAGATCCTTCTCTCTAGTGTTTTTAACCATAAATTCTTTAAATGGCTTTAAGCTCTTATCAAGCATCTCTTCATAGCCTATCTGTTCAGCTATATAAGGCCTTATGCCCTCGTCATAGCTCTGTTTGCCAACTGGCTCCATGATAAAAAATGTAAGCACCATAGCAAGTGATATGAGCACCGTTGAAGGTGGAACTTGTTGCGTTCCCATAGCCTGGCGTAAAAATGAAAAAACAATAACAAGCCTCAAGAAACTTGTCATCATAAAGATGAGCGAAGGAGCAAGTGCAAGTGCTGTTAGGATTAGTAAAACGTTTAGAGAATTTACTAGTTGCTCAGCATTTGCAGGAGAATTTAGGCTTAAATTTATAGTTGGCAAGGCCGGATCAGCTCCAAAAACCACACAAAATAAAACCGCTAAGCTAAGCAGTGCTTTCACGACTAATTCCTCATATCAAGGATACTTTTCTTAGTAGCCTCTTTATTCTTTGGCTCAAGAGAGACGAAGTGAATTTCTACTCTATTGTTTTTTGCCCTACCCTCTTCTGTATTATTAGTAGCTATAGGATCAAACGAAGCCTTTCCTGAAGCTATCAGCCTATTTTGTGGCACTCCATCGCTGCTAAGCTGCTCTACTACACTCAAAGCTCTTGCAGTTGAAAGTTGCCAGTTGTTTTTGTAGGCTGAGTCTTTATTTGGCTCTATGTTATCAGTATGCCCGATGATGTCGACCTTTACTTCATTTGGCATTTTTGCCACAATCATACCAATACGCTTTAAAAATAACTTTGCATCTTCACCAGAAATTTCAGCACTATCCTTATCAAAAAGCATGGCTGCCGGAAGCCTTACAATAAAGCCATCTTCGCTCTCTTCCATCGTAATCTCAGGTGCACCACTAGCAGTTAGTAGCTCATTTATTTTTTTAACTGTCGCACTTAGCTCACTTTGCGAGCCTTTTTGCCTGCTTGATTTTTTTGCACGAGTACTTTCTGGGTCTGTCTCTTTTTCTATCTGATTTTCAGGCCTAGCGCCACCTTCAAGTACGCTTAGAGCGCCAGCTAGCGAGCCAACAGCAGCCTCCATCTTTTTAGCATCCATTGTTGCCATCGAAAGAAGCAAAACGAAAAAGCAAAGCAAAAGCGACATGAGGTCACCAAAAGTAGCAAGCCACTCAGGCATACACTTTGGGCACTCTTTAGGATCTATTAATTTACCCATTATTCAAACTGACTTTTTCTATCTTTTGGTGGCAAAAACGCCAAGAGCTTAGCTTCAAGCGTTCTTGGATTATCCCCTGCTTGTATCGCCATGATGCCCTCTAAAATGACTTGTTTTTCAAGGGCCTCGTCAGAGTCGCGTATAGAGAGGATATTTGCCACAGGTGCACCGATGATGTTACCTATCATCGCACCATAAAGTGTCGTAAGCAAAGCAACCGCCATTGATGGGCCGATCGCACTAGGATCTGACATGTTAAGAAGCATTGCAACAAGGCCTATTAGAGTACCGATCATACCCATCGCACCAGCGAAACCGCCAATTTGTTCAAAAATTTTAATGTTATTTGTATGTCTAGCACTAGTTTGGTCTATATCAATCTCTAAAAGTGCTCTTATAGCATCTGGCTCGTTACCATCGACAGCCATTGAAAGACCTTTTTTTAAAAACTGATTTGTTTCGTTATTTACTTCGCTCTCAAGTGCTAGTATTCCATCGCGTCTAGCTTTTGTAGAGTAATCAACTATCTTTTTTATAGTTTCAGGCAAATTTACAACAACGGGTGGCTTAACGGCAACACCATAAAATTTACCAATACCTTTAAGCGTCTCCATCTTGAAGCCAACCATCATAACGCCGATAGTACCACCAAAAACGATCATTATCGAAGGTACGTCGATATATGGTCCTATACCAACGCCAATTGCCATTGATCCAAACAAAAGCACTAGGGTCAAAACCCAGCCGACGACGGTTCCTAAATCCATTTAAACTCGCTTTATTTATAAATTCTTAAGATTGCCTATTCTATTAGCTTTTTGTTGAAACAATCGTTAAATTAAAAAAAATGTTTGGCATTTTTTGCTACAATCTGCGAAATTTTTAACGTTAAAAGGCTTAAAAATGAACAATACTTCAATCATAATCTTAGCTGCTGGTCTTGGCACCAGGATGAAATCAAAACGTCCAAAAGTCCTATTTGAGCTATGCGGCGAGCCGATGATCATTCACATCTTAAAGCAAGCTTATGCGATCACAAATGACGTTAGCGTCGTGCTTCACTACGAAAAAGAGTTAATTAGTCAAAAGATAAAAGAAATTTTCCCTCAAACTAAAATTTTCGAGCAAGATTTAGAAAATTTCCCAGGCACTGCTGGAGCGATAAAAGGCGTTAGCCTAAGCGGCGAAAAGGTGCTTGTTACTTGCGGAGATATGCCACTTGTTAGATCAACTGACCTCATGCGCCTAGCAAATGCCGAAGCGGACGTCGTTATGAGCTCATTTGAAGCAGCAAATCCTTTTGGTTACGGCAGAGTTATCATAAAAAATGGCAAAGTTGAAGCCATCGTCGAGCAAAAAGATGCGAGCGAAGCACAGCTTGCCATAAAGAGCGTAAATGCTGGCTGCTACTGCTTTAAACGCGAGGCGTTAGAGCAAATTTTACCACTCATAAACAATCAAAACGCACAAAAAGAGTACTACCTAACTGACGCCATAAAAATAGCAAATGAAAAGGGCTTAAAGTGCGTTGCGGTGAATGTTAGTGAGCAAAATTTCATGGGGATAAATGATAAATTTCAGCTTAGTATCGCTGAGAAAATCATGCAAGATGAGATCAAGCAAAATTTGATGAAGGCTGGCGTTTTGATGCGCATGCCTGAGAGCATTTTTATAGACAGCAGAGCTAAATTTGAAGGTGAGTGCGTGCTCGAAGAAAACGTAAGTATCCTTGGCGAGTGTCTCATCAAAGAAAGCATCATCAAAAGCTCATCGGTGATAGAAAGCAGCGTCATCAAAAACTCAGACATCGGCCCACTAGCTCATATAAGGCCAAATTCTGAAATTTCTGACACACACATAGGGAATTTCGTCGAGGTTAAAAAGGGCGTTCTTAGCGGCGTAAAAGCTGGACATTTGAGCTATCTTGGAGACTGCGAGATAGAAAGTGGCACAAACATCGGTTGTGGCACGATCACATGCAATTACGACGGCAAAGCAAAATACAAAACCAAAATCGGCAAAAACGTCTTTGTTGGCTCAGATACGCAGCTAGTTGCCCCTGTAAATATCGCTGATAACGTCATCATCGCAGCAGGAAGCACCATCACAAAAGACGTTGAGAGTGGAGCGCTAGCGATTAGCAGAGCTCGTCAAGAGAACAAAAGCGGCTTTTTTGAGAAATTCTTTGGCAAAGACGATGTTAAAAAATAAGAAAATTTTACTTGCCGTTTGCGGTAGTATCGCCTTTTATAAGGCATTCGAAATTTTATCGCTGCTTAAAAAGAAAGGTGCTGATGTTTATGTGGCTTTAAGTGACGGAGCGCTTGAATTTTGCAGTGTAAGCGGCTTTGAGGCGCTAAGTGAGCATAAAATTTTAAGCTCGCAAACGCAAAACTGGCAAGATGGCGTAAATCACATAGCTACTCTAAAATGGATCTAGTTCTAATCGCTCCAGCCTCTGTAAATACGATAAATAAGCTAATAGCTGGCATCTGTGACAATGTCTTTATGCAAACGCTAATCGCCGCCTCGCACGTACCTTTAGTCGTTGCCCCTGCTGCAAATAACAATATGATCGAGCACTTCGCGACGCAAAATTCGCTTGAAATTTTAAAGAAAAACGGCGCTTTGGTAGTTGAGCCGGTTCTTAAAACTCTAGCTTGCGGAGATGTTGGCAAAGGCGGTCTTGCAAGCCCTGAAGTGATAGTAGAAGCTGCCATTAAAAGGCTTAGTAAGCCACTTTTTGCAGGCAAAAAAGTAGTTATCACTGGTGGCGCAACGACAGAAAAGATAGATGATGTTAGAGCCATTACAAATTTCTCAAGCGGTAAGATGGCGATGACGCTTGCAAGAGCTTTTTATTACTCTGGTGCTGATGTTACGCTACTTGCTAGCTTTGAAGCGGAAAACGAGCCATTTGAGATTTTAAAATTTAGCTCAAGCAATGAACTTTTAGAGCTTTGCAAAAGCGAGTGCGAGAGCGCAAATTTACTTGTAATGTGCGCTGCAGTGAGTGATTTTGTACCGACAAAAATTGATGGCAAGATAAAAAAAGAGGACGTTGGCGAAATTTTAAGCTTAAGCCTAAAGAGAAATGTCGATATTTTGCAAAGCTTAAAAGAGTTTAATTGTAAAAAGATCGGCTTTAAGCTTGAAATCTCAAGCGAGAGCGCACACAAAAACGCTAGAGCAATGCTAGAGCAAAAGGAGCTTGACGCAGTTTGTCTAAATATCTTGGGTGAGAAAAATGGCTTTGCAAGCGAGCAAAATGAGGTAAATTTCATCACGAAAAATAGTGAAACTTTGCTGCCGCTTGCCGCAAAAGACGAGATCGCAAGACATATCGTGGAGCTAGCGGCAAATTTATGATAGAGAAAATTTCTCGTATTCAAAAAATAGCAAAAAATGCAAATTCTCCGTTATTAGCGATAAATGCGTCACTTCCACTTAGTATCTTGGTAAGCCAAAAGATCGGTTTTAACAGATACATTTTAAATTTTGCAAATAGAAATTTAAACACGAAAAGCGTAAAAGAGCTAAACGTGGGCTCGAGATACTGGGGCGAGGTGCAAAGCCAAGGCGAGAATATCGTTATAAAAAATTTATACGAAAAGCCAAGAATTTTAGACGAAGATGTCTTGGCTGATGGGCTAAATCTTATCGAAAATTTGATAGAAAATGAGAATTTATCGTGGTTTTATGACCATTTATTTAAAACTCTAAGTGAAGCTAAAACAAAAGACGAGATGAAAGTGCTAGCAAAAATACTCTTTGCTCTGCAAGAAAATGTCGTGCATATACCATTTATTTATAATGGCATAAACGGCGTTTTTCAGCTAAAAAAAGAGGAGGATGATATAAAAATTTTTTTGATATTTTCAAATTTTGCTCCACTTATTTTTAAATTTAAAGATGAAAATTTATATGAGATCGCAACTCCATTTAGCAATGTTGCGAGCTTGCTAAAAAGAGAATTTAGTGCCAACATAACAGTGCAAAATGTGAGTGCTCTTTGGAGCAAAAAAGAACAAATTATTGATATAAAAGGTTAAAGATTGAATGAATTAAACCACCTTGCTATTATCATGGATGGAAATGGACGCTGGGCTAAAAAACGTGGATTTTTACGGACAAATGGGCACGAAGCTGGAGCAAATGTAGTAAGCGATATGTGCGAATTTTGTATCGATAATGGAGTGAAAATTTTAAGTCTTTACGCATTTAGTACCGAAAACTGGAAAAGGCCACAAAAAGAGGTCGAGTTTTTGATGAATTTACTTAAGAAATTTCTCATTTCAAAGCGTGTTGATTTTATAAAAAATGGGATCAAATTTAACACGATCGGCGACATTTCACCATTTAGTGATGAGCTAAAAAACGAGATAGAGATCACCAAAAATGCTACAAGAGAGAATAAAAATTTACTACTAAATTTAGCTATAAACTACGGCTCAAAAGACGAGATCATTAGAGCTGTAAGAAAGCTAACTTTAGAAGGCTGCGAGATAAACGAAGCAAGCCTAAATACGGCACTTGATGAGAGTGAGCCGGTGGATCTTCTCATTAGAACTGGTGGCGAGAGCAGGCTTTCAAATTTCATGCTCTGGCAAGCAAGCTACGCAGAGCTATTTTTTACACCAACACTTTGGCCTGACTTTAGTAAGGATGAGCTTGCAAGCATCGTTAGCAAATTCAAAAACATAGAGCGAAGATTTGGCGGAGTTTAGCGAGATAATGGATAATTTAGTCATCTTTTTTGCCGTTTTTGCTTTTGTTTTGGGTATTTGCGTGGGCTCATTTTCAAATGTACTGATATATCGCTTGCCACGAAATGAAAGTATAAATTTTCCAGCTTCTCACTGCCCAAACTGCGATCATAAGCTAAATTTTTATCACAATGTTCCAATTTTTTCGTGGATATTTTTAGGCGGCAAATGTGCCTTTTGTAAGCAAAAAATAAGCCTCATCTATCCAGTGATCGAGCTAGTTTCTGGGATACTTTTTTTGATCTGTTTTTTTAAAGAGTGCGGCGAAATTTTAAGTGTAGAAAAATTGCTTTACGCACTATTTTTAGGGCTTTGCTTTATCATGCTGCTAGCTCTTAGCATCATAGACATAAGATATAAAGCTGTGCCAGATCCTCTTCTTTTTGCAGCGCTATTTTTCGCATTTATCTACGCTCTGATGCTTTTTATATTTAAAGGAATTTTTGCCCAAATTTTAAATTTATTCCTTTTTGCACTTATCTTTTGGGCGCTTAGATTTGTCGTAAGTTTTGCCATAAAAAAAGAAGCGATGGGTAGTGCAGATATCTTTATAGCAGCGATCATCGGAGCTATCTTGCCAGTCAAACTGGCTCTAGTGGCCATCTATCTTGCAGCACTTTTTACACTTCCAGTCTATGCAATCGTTCAAAAAAAGGGCTATGAGCTGGCTTTTGTGCCGTTTTTAAGTCTTGGATTACTTATTACATACGCTTTTAAAGAGCAAATTTTAGAAATTTTAAGGTTTATTTATGAGTAGAGTAAATAGATATCTTTTGTTTAACTTCCTAGGGACTTTTGCGTCGCTATTTAGTACGCTTTTTTTGATCATGTCGATCATATTTTTCATCCAGATCGCGCGCATCACTTCTTACATTGAGATCAGTTTTGGCGAGCTTTTTAAACTCTACTCATTTATGCTTCCACGCGTGCTACTTTTTGTCGTGCCTATCGCGTTTTTCGTCTCACTTGCGATGACGCTCTTTAGGCTATCGAAAGAGAATGAAAGTATCGTTATTTTTACGCTTGGTGGATCGCCAAATAAAATAGCAAGATTTTTTTTAGCATTTTCAGCCCTTTTAAGTGCCGCTTTGCTGGTAGTTGCCATCGTCATGATACCAATAGCCGCCCAGCTAAATGCAAATTTTATTGATTATAAAAAGACTATTGCAAAGCTAAATTTAAAGCCAACTCAGTTTGGACAAAAATTCTCTGACTGGATGGTCTATGTGGGTAGTGAAATGCAAGATAACAACGGCACTACTTATAAAGATATTGTGATGTTTAATCCTTATATTAAAGACTCCCAACGCTTAATAACTGCTAAAAATGCAAAGATCACTAATACAAATCAAAGCATTGAGCTCTCTTTAGTAGATGGAAAAATGTATGACATAAAAGATGAAATTTATCATCAAAGCAACTTCAAATCCATGAAAATAAGGACTGCCCAAGGTGAAAAGATAAGCGATATAGGCAGTATAAAAGAGTACTGGGCAGAGGCAAATAGTAGTGAAAAAAGAAAAAAAGAGCTTAGCACATATGTGCTTGTTGCGCTATTTCCACTTGCCAGTACACTTTTTGCCATAAGCTTTGGTATCGTTACTTATAGATATGAAAAGGGCATGGTTTATGTTGGTACGTTTGGCGTTTTATTTGGGTATTTTACGCTCATAATGCTCTTTTCATCAAAACCAGCTTTTGCAATTCCACTCATATTTTTTGTCTTTTTGTTGGCAGGAATTTTGCTTTTTAAAGCCAAAATCATGCGAAGATACTAATGAAAATCCAACTAATTTATAGCTACGATGGCTCCAAATTCCAAGGCTCGCAAACTCAGCCGCATGAAAATGGCGTAGAAGATGAGCTTTCACGCGCTCTAGCTCACGTTGGAATATTTGAAAAAATAGTCTCTAGCTCACGTACAGACAAAAACGTCCATGCGATAAATCAAAGCTCAAGCGTAATTTGTGGCGATCATTTTAAAAATTTAGAGCACTTAAAAGAGCTAATCAACCGCCATGCCCACCCAAATATTCATATAAAACGTATAAATTTGGTTGATGAAAATTTTCAAGCAAGATTTGACGCCGTAGCAAGGTCTTATAGATACATTATAGATCATGGAGAATTTGATATTTTTAGCTCAAATTATAAAGTCTTTTTGCCAAAATTTGATATCAAAAAAGCAAATGAAATTTTATCTAATTTTGTTGGTGAGCATGATTTTAGCTCCTATATGAAAACAGGAAGTGATACAAAAAGCCCAGTGCGAGAAATTTTTAAGGCATTTTGTTATGAATACAAAAACCAAACTATCATCGTTTTTAAAGCGAATGGCTTTTTACGCGCTCAAGTACGGCTTATGGTTGCAAACCTACTTAAAGCTTTGAGTATAAAAAATGGTAGTGAGCTCATCAATGCTTCACTTAACGGATGCTCTGCCCTAACTCGTATTCCAGCTCCAGCTGAAGGACTTTATCTAAATAGAGTTTTTTATAAGTTTAACTAGGTTTTTAGAATATTCAATAGTAAGCTTATTTAACACCTAACCCTCCTTCAAATTTTTAA